>NZ_CAUQPH010000031.1:0-37189 GCF_963519925.1 uncultured Stenotrophomonas sp.
CATACCCTTGGAGGCGAAGTAAAGGAGGAGGTGTCGGCCTCCGGCCGACGCCGGGGGACATTCGCCGGAAAGGGTATGGGGGCCCGGCACTCGATTCACCGGCAGCCGCTTTTGCTGGGAGCGCGCGCAGTATGGCGCAGCCACGCAGGGCGTTGCTCTACGCCTTGGGTTTGAGGGAAGCCGCGAGATCTGTCTTGAACTGCTCGAAATCCTTGCCCTCGGCCTTGGCTTCGGCGTGGGCGGCGTCTTTCAACGCGTCCGAATACACCAGCCGCACCGGCGTGCCCTGGCGCTCGTGCAGTTCAGCAGCCTGCATGATCAGCGCCAGCACGCGGGCGGCGCTGGGGGTCTGCCCGGCAATGCGGCCGTCCATGCCCAGCACCCATTCGCCGTCACGACGGACCACGCCGGCCAGCAGCGTACGCTGCTGGTCGCGGAGCTCGGCATGCGGCTCGACCGGCGAGGCGTGGGCCTTTTCGCGGTTCGCCTCTTCGATTTCGCGGCGCCGGCGCAGGTCACGGCGCAGTTTGGAGGTGGTCGACATCAGGGGGACTTCCGGACTGCATCAAGGGTGACAGGATACCGCACGGGGCTCAGGCCCCGCCCGCCGCCGCATCGCGCCTGCGCTCGCAGCGGCGCTCCCAGAACCAGAACGCCGCGCCGACCGCGAAGAACCCGGCATAGCCCAGCGCCAGGTGCAACGGCGTGCTGCTGAGCAGCGGCGAGACCGCGCCCGCCACGACGGTGTTGATCATCAGCTGGATGAACATCTGCATCGACGAGGCCAGGCCGCGCTGGTGCGGGTACATGTCCAGCACCGCCAGCGCCAGGATCGGGAAGATCAGCGACATGCCCACGCCGCCGAGGAAGATCGGCAGCACCGCCCACGGCAACGCGATCTGCGCCACCCCCAGCACATAGGCCAGGTTGACCAGCGCCGACACCGCGCACAGGCTGAAGCCGATCGCCACCTGCCGCTGCGCCGTGATCCGCCCGGCCATCCGCCCGGACAGGAACGAGCCCATCGTCATGCCGCCGATGGTGGGAATGAACAGCCAGGCAAAGCCGCCCTCGCCCAGCTTCAGGTGCTGCATCACGAACACCGGGGCCGAGGCGATGTACAGGAAGATGCCGGAGAAATTGAAGGCGCCGGCCGCGGCCAGGCGCAGCAGGCGTGGGTTGCTGCCCATCTGCAGGTAGCTGCGCAGCAGCGCGCCTGCCGACAGCGGCGTGCGCGCTTCCACCGGATGGGTTTCGGGCAGCCACTTGCCGGTAGCCACCAGCAGCACCAGCGCGAACAGCACCAGGAACCAGAAGATCAACGGCCAGTCGCCGCCACCGAGCAGGATCCAGCCACCGATGATCGGCGCGATCGCCGGGGCGATGCCGAAGATCATCGACACCTGGCTCATCAGGCGCTGCGCGTCGGCGCCGTGGTACAGATCACGGATCACCGCACGGCCGACGATCACCCCCACGCCGGCGGTCACGCCCTGCAGCGCGCGGAACACCAGCAGCGTGGTCAGGTCGCGCGACAGGGCGCAGCCGATCGACGCGGCGATGAACAGCACCAGCCCGCCCAGGATCACCCGGCGGCGTCCGAACGCATCCGACAGCGGGCCGTGCGCCAGGCTCATCAGGCCGTAGAACAGCAGGTACACACTGACCGTCTGCTGCACGGCGACCTGGTCGACCTGCATGCGCTCGCCCAACAGCAGGAAGGCCGGGAAGATGGTGTCGATCGAGAACGGGCCGAACATGGCCAGGCCGGCAAGCAGCAGGGCCAGGCGGCGGTTCGAAGGGGCAGCGGGTGTCATCGGAAGTTCCGTCAGCGACCGTGCTTGAACGCACGGAAGGCGCCGGCCCGGACCGGGTGGCGCCTGATGAATACGAGGATCCGCTCATCATAGGCGGTTGTACCCGCCAGTTCCATGCCGAAACCGACATCCGGGTACGGAACGGTGAGCGCGTTCATCTCCCGGAAGGCCGCTGCGGGCCGGGGCGCTGGGATATAATTGGCGGGCTACATGGTGGGAGAAGTGGAGCTTGGTTTCCAGGCATCCGCTGCCGAAGGCGCAACGCCCGTAATCGCTCAGGCCCGATACCACCCGCACCAAAACTCTGGAGAGACCGGCCGGTGCCGGCGCCGAAGGGGCACGAAGCACGCAGCCGCGCGCTTCCAAACTCTCAGGCAAAAGGACAGAGGGGCACCCAGGAAGACCGCAGGGTCCGGTGGATCGTTGTCGCCCACGACACGCCCCGTCCGCGCTTCCGAACGTGCGTGCCCACTCTTTTGGATGCCAGCCATGTCCCAGAACACCCCTTCCCTGCGCGAGCTTGAACACAGCCACGCGTTCGTCGAACGCCACATCGGCCCCAACGACGCCGAAATCGCGCAGATGCTCGAGGTGGTCGGCCACGCCTCGCTGGACGCGTTGACCGACGCCATCGTGCCGGCCTCGATCAAGTCGCCGGCGCCGTTGGCGCTGCCCGTGTCGATGACCGAGGTGGACGCGCTGGCGAAGATCCGCGCCATTGCCGACAAGAACCAGGTGTTCCGCACCTTCATCGGCCAGGGCTACTACGGCACGCTGACCCCGAACGTGATCCTGCGCAACGTGCTGGAAAACCCGGCCTGGTACACCGCCTACACCCCGTACCAGGCGGAAATCTCGCAGGGCCGCATGGAAGCGCTGATCAACTTCCAGACCCTGTGCGCCGACCTCACCGGCATGGAGATCGCCAACGCCTCGCTGCTGGACGAAGCCACCGCGGCGGCTGAAGCGATGACCCTGGCCAAGCGTTCCGCCAAGTCGAAGTCGGACACCTTCTTCGTGCACGACGCCGTGCACCCGCAGACGCTGGAACTGCTGCGCACCCGCGCCGAGCCGATGGGCATCGTGCTGCGCGTGGGCACGCCCGCCGAAGCGCTGGAAGCGGACAGCTACGGCGTGCTGCTGCAGTACCCGGACACCTTCGGCCATATCGGCGACTACCAGGCGCTGGCCGATGCCGTGCACGCCCGCGGCGGCCTGGTGGCCGTGGCCACCGACCTGCTGGCCCTGACCCTGATCGCCGCGCCGGGCGAATGGGGCGCCGACATCGTGGTCGGCAACTCGCAGCGCTTCGGCGTGCCGTTCGGCTTCGGCGGCCCGCACGCCGCGTTCATGGCCTGCCGCGATGCCTACAAGCGCTCGATGCCCGGCCGCCTGATCGGTGTGTCGGTCGACGCCCAGGGCAATGCCGCCTACCGCCTGACCCTGCAGACCCGCGAGCAGCACATCCGCCGCGAGAAGGCGACGTCCAACATCTGCACCGCACAGGTGCTGCTGGCGGTGATGGCCTCGATGTATGCCGTGTACCACGGCCCGGAAGGCCTGACCCGCATCGCCCGCCGCACCCACCGCCTGGCCGCGATCCTGGCTGCTGCCCTGCGCGGCGCCGGCGTCAATGTCGGCGAGCACTTCTTCGACACCCTGCACGTCAAGGCGATCGACGCCAACGCGATCCACGCCAAGGCCGCCGCCGCGCGCATCAACCTGCGTGCGATCGACAGCGAAGCGGTCGGCATCAGCCTGGACGAAACCACCACACGCGCCGACATCGTCGCGCTGGGCCAGCTGTTCGGCGTGAGCGTCGACGTGGACGCGCTGGACGCGGCCACCGCCGATGCGCTGCCGCCCGCCCAGGTGCGCACCAGCGCCTTCCTGACCCACCCGGTGTTCAACACCCACCACAGCGAACACGAACTGCTGCGCTACCTGCGTTCGCTGGCGGACAAGGACCTGGCCATGGATCGCACCATGATCCCGCTGGGCAGCTGCACCATGAAGCTCAACGCCACCGCCGAGATGATCCCGGTGACCTGGCCGGAGTTCGCCAACATCCATCCGCTGGCCCCGGCCGACCAGGCTACCGGCTACAAGGAACTGATCGACGGGCTGGAAGCGATGCTGGTGGAATGCACCGGCTACGATGCGGTGAGCCTGCAGCCGAACTCCGGCGCGCAGGGCGAATACGCCGGCCTGCTGGCGATCCGTGCCTACCACCGCTCGCGCGGCGAAGGCCACCGCGACGTCTGCCTGATCCCGGATTCGGCGCATGGCACCAACCCGGCGTCGGCGCAGATGTGCGGCATGAAGGTGGTGGTGACCAAGACCGACGCCAACGGCAATGTCGACGTCGAAGACATCCGCGTCAACGCCGAGAAGTACGGCGACCGCCTGGCCGCGCTGATGATCACCTACCCCTCCACGCACGGCGTGTTCGAGGAAGAAGTGGTCGAGATCTGCGAGATCATCCACAAGCACGGCGGCCAGGTGTACACCGACGGCGCCAACATGAACGCCCTGGTCGGCGTGGCCAAGCCCGGCAAGTGGGGCTCGGACGTGTCGCACCTGAACCTGCACAAGACCTTCTGCATCCCGCACGGCGGCGGTGGCCCGGGCGTGGGCCCGTGTGCGGTCAAGTCGCACCTCGCCCCGTTCCTGCCCAAGGTGCTGGGCGGCGAAGGCGATGTAGGCATGGTCAGCGCGGCCAGCTTCGGCAGCGCCTCGATCCTGCCGATCAGCTGGATGTACATCACCCTGATGGGCACCGAAGGCCTGCGCAAGGCGACCCAGGTCGCGCTGCTCAACGCCAACTACATCGCCAAGCGCCTGGCCCCGCACTTCAGGACGCTGTACACGGGCCGCAACGGGCTGGTGGCGCACGAGTGCATCCTGGACGTGCGTCCGCTGGAGAAGACCTCCGGCGTGGTCGCCGAAGACGTGGCCAAGCGCCTGATCGACTTCGGTTTCCATGCGCCGACCCTGAGCTTCCCGGTCGCCGGCACGCTGATGGTGGAGCCGACCGAAAGCGAATCGCTGCACGAGCTGGACCGCTTCATCAACGCGATGATCCAGATCCGCGAGGAAATCGCCGCGATCGAAGACGGCCGCCTGGACCGTGAAGACAACCCGCTGAAGCACGCCCCGCACACCGCCACCGCGGTGTCGGCCAGCGAGTGGTCGCACGCCTACCCGCGCGAGCTGGCTGCCTTCCCGCTGGCCAGCCTGCGCCAGCAGAAGTACTGGCCGCCGGTGGCACGCGTGGACAACGTCTACGGCGACAAGAACGTGATGTGCGCCTGCATCCCGGTCGACGCGTACAAGGAAGACGAGGGCGTGGAGGTCTGATCCTCCCGCCTGGTTGAAACGAGAACGGCCCGCGAAAGCGGGCCGTCTTCGTTTCGTGTGATGGCATTCTGGAAGCGGCATCAGCACGTCGCAGCTAACCTGCTCGCCCTCATCTGGAATGAAGCGTGGAGCACTGATGGTTCCGAAGCACCTTTCTTCCCCCTGCGTTGGCTGGACCATTCCGCCGCAGGCAATCCGCATTGAACGGCCGCACGGATCACCGACGGTACCGGCGAGACAGCACCCGGCCACGATCTACAACGCGTCGTACGGGTCACCCGCGATCACCGTGGACGCCGCATACCTCGAGCGGCTCGTCGGTGATGCTCCCTTGTTCAGGACCCCGTCCCAGTCAAGCGACCAGATCGCGAACAGACCGCTGCGCGACCTGGACCAAGGCGTTTACGCGCGCTTTGCCAGCAATCATCTGGACGGTCGTTACTGACGGCGAAGGTCAAGCGATTTGACGCATTGCGTCGCGGCGGCAAATGCGAAAGGCCCGATGCGGGCCGTCATTTTTTTTGATCGTGGGTCGGCCGCGCCACGTGTGTCGACTGCAATGGGTCCATGCACCGCGTTGTCACTGCTGCGGAAGCTTGAGCCGCGCTGTGCGCGGTTGACACGCATGGCGTGTCACTACGCACCGTCCCGTGCGCAGGACGGGCCCCGGTAGGGTCGCATCCGATCGACCGCCGATGAACCTGCTACACCCGGTAAGGCACGGACCCGGAACGAAGGCGTCTCTCCGGCGAAGGTCAGTTGCGGCGCACGCGGCGGGTGACTTCGCTGGTGATCGCGATCACCGCGGTCAGCGCGGCCATCGACAGGAACTCCACCCGGGTATGCGCTTCGGAGAGCAGCAGGCCAAAGATCAGCGCCAGCACGCCCAGGCCGAGCAGGGTCAGGTACGGGTAGCCGGTCATGCGGAACGGCAGCCGGGTGCCATCGCGGTTGGCGCGGCGGCGCAGGATCAGCTGCGACAGCAGCGAAATCGTCCACACCAGCAGGCAGGTCGAGCCGACGATGTTCAACAGCACCGGCAGCACCTTGCCTGGGAACAGCAGCTCCATCACCGTTGCCGCGAACCCGAACAGCACGCTGGCCAGCACGGCGATGATCGGCACCTGCCGCGGGTCGGTCCAGCCCAGCACCGCCGGTGCCTCCTGGCGACGCGCCAGCGAGTACATCATGCGCGACGCGCCATACAGGTTGGCGTTGAGCGCCGACAACAGCGCGATCACCGCGATCAGGGTGATGGCAGTCGCGGCGCCGGGAATGTTGGCCACCTGCAGCACCGCCGCGAACGGCGAGGACAGGCTTTCGCTGGTCCACGGCACCACCGCGATGATCACGCTCAGCGAGCCGATGTAGAACACCAGGATGCGCCAGGCCACGGTGCGGATCGCACGGGCGATGCTGCGCTCGGGGTCTTCGGTTTCGGCGGCGGCCACTGCCACGATCTCGGTGCCGCCAAAGGCGAACACCACCACCAGCAGCGCCGCGCCGATCCCGGCCAGGCCCTTCGGTGCGAAGCCGCCGTGGTCGGTGAAGTTGCTCAGGCCCGGCGACTGCGCGTCCGGCAGCCAGCCCATCAGCAGGGCCACGCCGATCAGGATGAAGCCGATGATCGCCGCCACCTTGATGATGGCGAACCAGAATTCAAACTCACCGAAGTTCTTCACCCCGAGCAGATTGATGGCGGTGAAGAACAGCATGAAGGCCAATGCCGCCATCGGCACCGGGATGACCGGCCACACCGTGGCCAGCAGCTCGGCCGCGCCGACCGCTTCGGCGGCGATCACGATGACCAGCTGCACCCACCACAACCAGCCGACCGTCGCGCCGGCGGTGGCGCCCATGGCGTCGGCGGCATACACCGAGAACGCACCGCTGGTCGGCTTGGCCGCAGCCATCTCGCCCAGCGCATTCATGACGATGATCACCAGCGCGCCCGCGACCAGGTAGGACAGCAGCACGGCCGGTCCGGCGGCCTGTACGCCCACCCCGGAGCCCAGGAACAGGCCGGCGCCGATCGCGCTGCCCAGTCCCATCATGATCAGCTGGCGGGGCTTGAGCGCGTGGTCCAGGCGGGTGTTGGAGCGGGGTGCGGACGGAGCCGGAGTCTGGGATGCGGGCATCGGAATCGAGTGGCGGGCAACAGGTGCGACACCATACCCTGTCCGGGCTGTCGCAGGCATCCCACCCAGGTCATGCCGGCTCAGGCGTCGACGCGCTCGCCGATCTGGGCGCGATAGGCGCGCGGCGACACGCCGACTTCAGCCTTGAACTTGCGGGTGAACGCGCTCTGGTCGGTGAAGCCGCAGGCCTGGCCGATGCTGGCGATGGTCTCGCTGCCATGCAGCAGGTGCACCGCCATCTGGATCCGCAGGCGGGTCAGTACCTGCTGCGGGGTCATCTGGAACACCTTGCGGAAGGTGCGCTCCAGTTTGGACAGCGAGAAGCCGGTGATGTCCAGCAGGGTCTGCATGCGCACGTTCTCGGCGTAATGCGCGTTCAGGTGCGCCAGCGCCAGCCGCAGCTGCTCGTACTGGGTGCCCAGGCTGTCCTTCTGGCCCAGGTCGCGCGAGATGCCGATCAGGCCACGGATCTGCCCGTCCACCAGCAGCGGCCGCTTGCAGGTCAGGCACCAGCCCGGCTCGCGGTTGGCGAACAGGTGCAGTTCCATCAGGTTCTCGATCACCTTGCCGGCCAGCACCTGGGCATCCTGGGTGGCGTAATCGGCACCCAGGCCGGTCGGGTAGATCTCGGCGGCGGTGCGTCCGATCACCTCCTTGCGCGACTTCAACCCCAACCTGCGCAGCATGGTCTGGTTGATGTGCGTATAGCGCCCGTCGCGGTCCTTCATGAAGAACAGCACGTCGGGAATCGCATCGAACAGGGCTTCGATGTCGGCAGGTTCAACACGCATGGGGTGGCGGAAGAAGGAGGGACACGCCACCAAGGATACCTGCCGCGCGCCCGTCAGGCGCCCCGGCGTGAAGCGCAGGTGCAAGCCGGGCCGCGTTCTCCGACCCACGATTAACACGCGTGACGCCACTGTTGGGGATCGAATCCCCTCGCCAGCCCCGGAGTCGCCTGATGGCCACCAGCAAGCCCCGCACCAAACCCGCCGCCCAACCCGCCGAGGCACGTGGCCAAGGTGACGAACTGCACCAGCGCGCCGGCGGTGGCCATCCCGCGCTGACCACCAACCAGGGCATCCCGGTCGCAGACAACCAGAACTCGCTGCGCGACACCCCGCGCGGGCCGACCCTGCTGGAAGACTTCATCCTGCGCGAGAAGATCACCCACTTCGACCATGAGCGCATCCCCGAGCGCATCGTGCATGCCCGCGGCAGCGCGGCGCATGGCTACTTCGAGCTGACCCGTTCGCTGCAGGAATACACCCGCGCGCGCGTGCTGACCGAAGTCGGCGTGCGCACCCCCGTGTTCACCCGCTTCTCCACGGTCGCCGGTGGCGCCGGCTCGGTGGACACCCCGCGCGACGTGCGCGGCTTCGCGGTGAAGTTCTACACCCCCGAGGGCAACTGGGACCTGGTGGGCAACAACATCCCGGTGTTCTTCATCCAGGACGCGATCAAATTCCCCGACCTGATCCACGCGGTGAAGATGGAGCCGGACCGTGCCTTCCCGCAGGCGGCCAGCGCGCATGACACGTTCTGGGACTTCGTGTCGCTGATGCCCGAATCCATGCACATGATCATGTGGGCGATGAGCGACCGCACCATCCCGCGCTCGCTGCGCACCATCGAAGGCTTCGGCATCCACAGCTTCCGCCTGCTCAATGAACAGGGCGAGTCGACCTTCGTGAAGTTCCATTGGCGCCCGAAACTGGGCCTGCAGTCCACGGTGTGGGATGAAGCGTTGAAGCTGCAGGGGGCCGACAACGACTTCCACCGCCGCGACCTGTTCGAGGCGATCACCGGCGGCGACTTCCCCGAGTGGGAATTGGCCGTGCAGCTGTTCACCGAGGAACAGGCCGAGGCCTTCCCGTTCGACCACCTGGACTCGACCAAGATCATTCCCGAATCGCTGGTGCCCCTGACCGTCATCGGGCGCATGGTGCTGGACCGCTGGCCGGACAACTTCTTCGCCGAAACCGAGCAGGTCGCCTACTGCCCGGCCAACGTGCCGCCGGGCATCGACTTCAGCAACGATCCCCTGCTGCAGGGCCGCCTGTTCTCCTACCTGGACACCCAGCTCAGCCGCCTGGGGGGCCCGAACTTCCACCAGATCCCGGTCAACGCGCCGAAGTGCCCGTTCGCCAACCACCAGCGCGACGGCCACATGCAGATGGCCATTCCCAAGGGCCGCGTCGCCTACGACCCCAGTTCGCTGCAGGGCGACAGCCCGCGCGAGACCGCCAACGGCTTCCCCAGCCACGCCACCCCGGCCGACGACGGCCGCAAGGGCCGCGTGCGTGCGGAGAGCTTTGCCGACCACTACAGCCAGGCGCGCATGTTCTTCCGCAGCCTGGAAGCGCCGGAGCAGGCGCACCTGGCCTCGGCACTGGTGTTTGAACTGTCCAAGGTGGAAACGGTGGCCGTGCGCGAGCGCACCGTGAGCCACCTGCGCAACATCGACGAGTCGTTGGCCAAGCGCGTGGCCGACGGTCTGGCGATGCCCGCCCTGCCCGACCCCGCCCCCACCGCCACGCCCGCCCAGGACATGCCCAAGGCACCGGAAGTGCGCGTGATCGGCCGCACCAAGGACCTGCTCAAGGGCCGCTGCGTCGGCATCCTGTTCGACGAGGGTTCGGATGCGGGGATGATCGCCAACCTGCGCAAGGCGGCCGAAAAGGCCGGCGCCAAGGTCAAGCTGGTTGCCCCGAAGGTGGGTGGCGGGAAGCTGAGCGACGGCAGGCTGCAGCCGGCGGACGGCCAGCTCGCCGGCACCCCGTCGGTGGTGTTCGACGCAGTGGCCATCGTGCTCAGTGCCGACGCCGCCAAGCGCCTGTCGAAGGAATCGGCGGCGATCGATTTCGCGGCCGATGCGTGGGCGCATCTGAAGGCCATCGCGGCCGATGAAGGCGCCCAGCTGCTGCTGAAGACGGCGCGCGTGGGCAAGGACAACGGCGTGGTGGAAGCCGAAGACGCGAAGGGCTTCATCACCGCCGCCGCCACCCGCCAGTGGGCGCGTGAACCCAAAGTGCGCACCCTGGCCTGACCCACCCCGGCAGCAGCGGACCGCTGGTCCGTTGCTGCCCCATGGAGGACGCAACCCATGCCCCGCGGAGACAAATCCAGCTACACCGACAAGCAGAAGCGCCAGGCCGAGCACATCGAGGAAAGCGAAAAAGCCGAAGGCCGCAGCGAGGACGCGGCCGAGCGCATCGCCTGGGCTACCGTGAACAAGCAGGATGGTGGCGGCAGGAAGCAGCCAGCGAAGACGGCGGCGAAAAAGAAGTCGAGCGCAGCCAAGACAACCGCAAAGAAGGCGTCTTCAAAGAAAACGGCAACAAAGAAGCCCGCAACAAAAAAGGCTGCGAAGACCTCCCGGTAGGGTTGGTTCCCAAACAACCGCCGCTACAGGTACCACGCACATTGACGCATGGACCTGAAATCGAAACAGGCTCCTGCTTCGCATCACCAACGCGAGGCGTCGCCCAAACGGCGCCCCCCTCGCACGGTCATCCAGCCCGGCGCCTCACGCTTGACGACCCGCGCGTCGAATCAGCCATACTCGGGCATCACCGCAGGATGCGACCACCGGGGAAGCAAACCAATGAAACTCGCACGCACGCTGGCCAGCATGGCCCTGTTATTGCCGCTGTTGGCGACCGCCCAGCCGCTGCAACCCGGAGCGCAGGACACGCCCCTTCCAGCAACTTCCGCCACGCAATCCAGCGAAGGCTTCTCCGCCTCGATGGTCATCACCGCCGATCCCGACTGGCAACAGAAGTGGGAATCCCCACCCGACGTGGCGCCGCGCTTCGACCTGGCCACCGAGGTCAAGGAAGGCGGTTCGCTCTACATCCTGTCGTTCCTGTCCAATCCCATGCTGGATGCGGCGGGAATGACCCAGGTGCGCTGCGACCTGCGCATCAGCAAACCCGATGGCAGCCTGAGTGGCGACGAGCATGACCTGCCCTGCTTCGTCACCGCGCTGGAAACCGACCCGAAGCTGGTCTACCTGTCGACGGTCGGCGTGAAGTTCACGGCTGAAGCCGGCGATCCGAAAGGCACCTGGACCGTGGCGATCACCGTGCGCGACACGCTGCGCAACGTGGCTATTCCGCTGCAGTCTTCGTTCGCGATGCGCTGACCGGGGGCACGACCGCCGGCTTGGCTGCCAGCACCACCGACTGTAGTCGTTTGACCGCTGAAATCGGCACTGCTTCAGCCCTTCGCTGCTGCGGCCACCACAGGAACACGAAGGCGCTGCTGCTGCCCAGCATGCGCGCCTGCTCCTTCAGCGGTGCCGCATCGCCGGCGAGATGCACACTCACCCGGGCGCCTGCGCCGTGGTCGCGGATGTCTGCGGCCTTGCCCGATGCATAACGTGCCGCTCCGATGGCCATGAAGCAGGCCACGGCGATGCACAGCCCCGTCAGCGGGCGCATGCCGGAGGTATCCCAACTGGTCAGCGGAGACTTCGAGAACAGCACGCGCCAGCCCCAGTGGCGCGCGCGCAACGCTTCCACCTTGACCGGATTGCGCCGACGCAGCGTGTCCGGCCACCCCAGCACTACTGCCAGCAGGATGCCGACGGCGAGGATGCCCGCGTACATCGGGTCGCGCAGCCCGGCGACCAGGAAATCGCTGATCTGCAGGTAATCCAGGATCGACAGATCGAACCGCCGGTAGAAGAAGTAGCTGGACCACAGCCCCAGCAGCGACAGCAGCACATACCCGGCGCTGACGATCAGTGCGGGCTCCTGCTTCAGCAGCCGCCAAAGCTCCATGACCAGCGAATCTTCACTGCCTTTGACCACCGGCAGCACCGACCAGTCGGTGGGCGCGGCCTCCCCGGCCACGGCGGCCGCCGCGCCTGGGTGTCCGCCGGCAGGTGCATCCCCCGTGCGGCTGTCCTGTTCCCTGTTGTCCATGTCGCCCCCTGTGCTGGCCGCAGCATCGCCGAAAACAGGCTCGCTGGGTAGTCGGGGGTCGGCCGGTCAGGGCTTGGCGCACAGCCCGGCGATGGCCTTGGCGATGCGACCGATCACGTAGACCACGACCCCGCCGGGAATCAGCACCAGGGTCACGTGGGCCAGCCATTGGATCTGATCCAGGCGCGGGGCCAGCAGATACCCCAGCGCGAACAGCAGCGCACCGAGCAGCATCATGCCCAGGCCCAGCTTCATGTAGATGTTGGTGAGACCGAAATTCCTGCCAGCCATGGGGCCTCCTTGCCTGTGTGGCGGTTCGCCGCCGACTGCGGTGCATGGCAATGGGAACATGGCTGGCGCTGGAGCTCAACCCGACGCGCTACTGCAACTGAGCCACCATATCTTTGATAGGCCCATGCGTGATCCCTCGCAGCAGTCGCGCTTCGCCAGGATCCACACCGCGAGCGGCGCCGTTTTCATATTCACTGTAGAGATTGCCAACATGCGCCTGGATGCGCTCCAGCAGGTAATCCAGCGCACGTTCCGCAGCGCGGGCGTTGATACCGATGGTTGCGCCGAACGCAATAGCAGTGTCGCGACGCCACTGGTTGTAGGGCATGGCTCCGGGAGGGGTAACGGGCGCATCGCTACCCCAGGCGTTGCCTGCTGCGTAAATGCTTGTACAGATCAGGTCGTAGTGGGGCGCAAGTTCCCATCCGTCCGGGTTACCGAAAAAACTGAGGTTTTTAAGGTGTGCGTCTGAGTTTCCGGTGATCAGATTGAACAACCACCAGCGGTAAAGCCTGGCACGCGTGTCTGCCTTGTGTACGCAAAGGTCGATGAGCGCGTTCAATGCAACCGACGTCGCTTCCCTGTATTTGAATACCGCATCCAGGGAGAGCATCTGACACCCATCCAGCACGGGCAGTCGCCGGGGCGGTGTTCGCAAGGTCCGGTCAAAGCGACGAACCAGATAGACAGCTTCCGGAACGCGCCTGATGGATACCTCCGCGGCATCCATCCCAACCGCCGATGCGAGTCGCATCACGAACCACTCATTGATGGTGGTCTGCCAGTAGTGGTCAGGTTGTGGGTGATCGGGCTTGAGGATGTGCGTGGAGGGCTCGGATCCTACAGGCTCGAAGAGGCCCTCCTCAGACAACGTCACTGCAAGCTTGTGCTGCGCGCCAGCCAGGGACATGCGTTTGGGCGAGTCATGTCCCAATGGAACCTGGGGCAGACGGCGGATGCGTTCCGAAAGCACCTCGTCCGGCAAGGGCTGGACGCCAGGCGGCAACATGCCCTCGCCCTCTGGCAGCAGCGTCAAGGCTCCCGCAGATTCGCGCCCGTAATACTGAAGCAGCCCAAAGCTGTCCGCCGCATCCACAAGCGCGTCGCGTGCCAGAAGCACCCTCGCACCCTCCTCGGGCAGCAGGTTACCGAAGAACCACTGGACGGGGCGAAGCGATGCTCCGTCGATGATGCTCTGTTGCGACCGGCGAAGGGCGGGAGACAAGTCGCTTCCCTCCCAGCTGGGGTCGTAATCGAATCGCCAGACGTTTCCTTCTTCGGAAAGTCGGCCTACCAATACGTTGCCAAGCCACACGCAGAGCAGACGCGGCGAGGAAGTGTTCATTTGGTACCGGCCCGCTTTGGTTTCGGTTCCATCACAGCGTCAGGAACCTGCAGCATAACCTTGATCCCCAGCTCATCCAGCGCGCGCAGCACCCGGCCTAGTTGCACCGAAGGCTTCCCGCGCTCTGCGTCACGCATGAAGACGTGGCTGGAGTCGATGTAGGCGGCTAGGTCGTCCTGTCGGATGCCTTGGTTCCGGCGGACGCGGCGAATGATTTCGCCTATGTCTTCGGGGGTCTTTACCTTGATGTCGATCACGGTCGTTACCGCCGAATCTAAACAGTTGTTTCTATCATGCGGGACGAAGTTGGGGTTTGCAACCACTTCTAAACAGTTGTTTCGAAACAGTGGAGGCAAGGGCTGGAATCCGCTTAAACGAAACAGTAGCTTCGAAACCTACGGACTTTTACCCAGATTGGGTAGGTCCATACCCAATCTGGGCATCTGCACGGGAGGGGTAGAAAACAGAAGCCCCGCTTTCGCGGGGCTTCTTTTGCCGGCCAACGGCCGGCGCTACCGGTTGCGGATTTGGCACTGCCAGGCAGGGCCTGGCACTACGGTTACGCGAACGGGTCCTGCAGGACCATGGTGTGGTCGCGGTCCGGGCCGGTGGAGACGATGCTGATCGGGCACCCGGCCAGCTCTTCCAGCGCGCGCAGGTAAGCGCGGGCCGCGGCCGGCAGCTTGTCCCAGTCGGTGATGCCGTGGGTGTTCTCGTTCCAGCCCGGGAACTCCAGGTACACGGGGGTGCACTCTTCCCAGCCCTGCGCGTCCAGCGGCGCGTACTCGGTGCGCTTGCCACGGTATTCGTAAGCGATGCAGACCTTGAGCTTTTCCATGCCGTCGAGCACGTCGAGCTTGGTGATGCACAGGCCGCTGATGCCGTTGATGGCCACGGCGCGCTTGAGCGCGACGATGTCCATCCAGCCGCAGCGACGCGGGCGGCCGGTGGAGGCGCCGTACTCGGCGCCGCGGTCGCGGATGCCCTGGCCGATCTCGTCATCCAGTTCGGTCGGGAACGGGCCACCGCCGACGCGGGTCGCGTACGCCTTGGCGATGCCCAGCACGTAGTCGATCGCGTCGGCGCCCACGCCGGCACCGGCCAGCGCACCACCGACGGTGGTGTTGGAGCTGGTCACGTACGGGTAGGTGCCGTGGTCGATGTCCAGCAGCGCGCCCTGCGCGCCTTCGAACAGCACGCGCTTGCCCTGCTTGCGCAGGTCATGCAGGATGCCGGCCACGTCGGACTTCATCGGCTGCACGTATTCGCCGAAGGCCAGTGCTTCGTCGTATGTCTTCTGGAAATCGACCGCGTCGGTCTTCAGGTAGTTGGTCAGCACGAAGTTGTGGTAATCCAGCGCGGTGCGCAGGAGCTCTTCGAGCTGGGCCGGGTAATGCAGGTCGGCGATGCGGATGCCGCGACGCGCCACCTTGTCTTCATAGGCCGGGCCGATGCCACGGCCGGTGGTGCCGATCGCCTTGCCGCCGGCCGCGCGTTCGCGCGCCTGGTCCAGGGCGATGTGGTACGGCATGATCAGCGGCGCGGCCGGGGAGATCTTCAGGCGCGAACGCACTTCCACGCCGGAGGTTTCCAGCTCGGCGATTTCCTTCTGCAGGGCCGCCGGCGAGATCACCACGCCGTTGCCGATCAGGCACAGCGCGTCTTCGCGCAGGATGCCCGATGGAATCAGGTGCAGCACGGTCTTCTTGCCATTGATGACCAGGGTATGGCCGGCATTGTGGCCGCCCTGGAAACGCACTACGGCACCGATTTCCTCGGTAAGCAGATCGACGATCTTGCCCTTGCCTTCATCGCCCCACTGGGCACCAAGCACTACGACAGACTGACCCATGACGGGCTCCTCGAATTGTTGCGGCCATCGGGGCCGCGGACGGGTAAACCGTAGCAGGGTCGGCCAGCGCGGGGGTGACGGCTCCAATCGGGGAGCGGTCGGCGATGGCAGGCCCAGACACGGAAAAAGCCGAACGGGGAGGCCCGTCCGGCTTTTGTGCATTATCCGGGTTTCCGGGGTCGGCCGCCACCCCGGGGGGTGGCGGGTTCAACCGGCGGTCAGCGGTCGTTCTTCATGTACTGCAGGAACGGATCGTTTTTATCCAGCACGATCACCCCGTTACCGTCGGTCATGGAGTTCCGGTAGGCCTCCAGGCTGCGGTAGAACGAGAAGAACGACGGGTCGGCCGAGCCGGCCTTGCCGTAGATCCGCGCGGCTTCGGCGTCGCCGGCACCGCGCAGGCGCTGGGCGTCACGCTCGGCCTCGGCCACGATCACCGTGCTTTCGCGGTCGGCCTGGGCGCGGATGGTCAGCGACTGCTCCTCACCCTCTGCCCGCAGCTTGGCGGCTTCCTGCTTGCGCTGTGCGCGCATGCGCTCGTACACGTCGCTGATCACCTGGCTGTCGGTGGGCAGGTCGATCTGCTTGATGCGCAGGTCGATGATCTGCATGCCCAACCCCTTGACCGCCTCGTTGATGCCGGTCAGCTGGCCGGCGATCAGTTCGCTGCGGTCGCCGGACACCAGCTGCTGCAACGAACGCGAGTTGATCTGGTTGCGCAGCGAGTCGGTGATGATCGGTGCCAGGCGGGCGTCGGCCACGCTGGCATCGCCGCCGGTCGCGCGGTAGTAGGCGCGCACGTCGGAAATGTAGCCAATGGCGAAGAAGTCGACGCTGACGTCCTTCTGTTCGGCGGTGAAGTAGCGCGCCGGCGCGGTGGCGAGCACCTTCAGGCGGCGGTCGAACACCCGCACCGATTCCACCACCGGCACCTTGAAGTGCAGGCCCGGCTTGATGTCCGAACGCACCACCTTGCCCAGGTTGAGCACCATCGCGGTCTGGTCCTCACGGACCACGTACACCGAGCCCAGCAGGGCCAATACCGCGGCAACGGCCAGGCCGATCCACAACGAACTCTTCATCGGATGGCTCCTTCACGACCGGTCGGTCGCGTGGTCGGGCGCTCGGTGGTGCGCGCGCCGTCGACCGGCGTGCTGGCCGGCAGCGACGGCATCATCACTTCCGGGGTCACCAGCGGCGTGCTGCCGGTGGCGGCGCCGGCGCGATTGTCGGGCATGGGCACGTAGATCAGCTGGCGGCCATCGCCACCGATCACCTTGCGGTTTTCCTTCAGCACGCTTTCCACGGTTTCCAGCCACAGGCGCTTGCGGGTGACGTCCGGGGCGCCCTGGTACTGCTGCTGGAGCAGGGTGAAGCGTTCGGCGTCGCCTTCGGCGCGGGCCACGGCGGCCTGCTTGTAGCCTTCGGCGGTGGTACGGGCGCGCGAGGCCTGGCCACGGGCTTCCGGCACGACCTTGGCCGCATAGGCCTGGGCTTCGTTGATCAGGCGTTCCTTGACCTGCTGGGCACCGTTGACCTCGTCGAAGGCCGGCTTGACCTCTTCCGGCGGACGCGCGTCGGGCAGGGTCAGGCCGGTCACCACCAGGCCGGTGCGGTAGGCCTTGAGCGCGGCCTGCAGGCGTTCCTGCGCGACCACGGCCAGCGGCCCACGGTTGTTGAGCACCGCGTTGAGATCGGCACGACCGACCTGCTCGCGTACCGCGCTCTGCGCGGACTGCTCCAGCACCTGGTTGGCGTCGACCGAACCGAACAGGTACAGGCGCGGGTCGTCGATGCGGTACTGCACGTTGAGCGACACGCGCACGATGTTCTCGTCGCGGGTCAGCACCGGCACGTCGCTGCTGAAGGTCTTGATCTGGGTCGCGTTGACCTTGGTCACCGACTCGATCGGCCACGGCAGCTTGAAGTTCGGGCCCGGCTGCAGGATGCGCGAGAACTGGCCGAAGCGCAGGACCACGCCGCGCTGCTGTTCGCCGATCAGCTGGAAGCTGGAGAACAGCAGCAGCAGGACCACTGCCACCACCACCCAGCGCAGGATGCCGCCATCGAACAAGTCCTTGAGCGGTCCGGGCAGGCCGCCCCAACCACCGCCACCGCCGCTGCCACCGCGGGGACCGAACGGCCCTCGTCGATTCTCGTCGGGGCCTTGTCCGCCCTTGTTGCCGCCGGGTGTATTCCAGGCCATGCACGCTCCATCAGTAAAGGTTGCCTGCGGGCCAGTCCCGCACCGTCAACCGTTGAATCCCGCCCGATTCTACTAGATGGGGCTGGCCGACAGGATTGGAAGGGCGAATGCGTCGCAGGTCGCGATTCATCCCCCTGCCCCGGGCGTCGGCGCCCACCCGCGCGGCAGGCCGCGCTAAGGTGGAGACCCCCTTCCCAGCAGGCCACGCCATGGCAGTCCCCGACCGGTTCACCGCGTTCCGCATCCACCAGGACGAGCAGGGCCACCGCAGCGGGCTCGAACCGGTGGCCCTGGACCAGCTCGATCCCGGCCAGGTGGTGGTGCGCGCCGAGTGGTCGTCGGTGAACTACAAGGATGCGCTGGCCGGCACCGGCAAGGGCCGGATCCTGCGCCGGTTCCCGCTGGTGGGGGGGATCGACGTGGCCGGCACGGTGGTCGCCTCCAGCGACCCGGCCTGGCGCGAGGGCGACGCGGTGCTGGCCACCGGCTGCGGGCTGAGCGAGACCCGTGATGGCGGTTACAGCCAGTACGTGCGGCTGGAGGCCAGCGCGGTCATCGCGCGCCCGGCCGCGCTTGGCGCGCGCGAGGCGATGATCATCGGCACGGCCGGCTTCACCGCTGCGCTGGCCCTGCTTCGCATGCTCGACAACCGCCTCACCCCCGGGCACGGACCGCTGGCGGTCACCGGCGCCACCGGCGGGGTCGGCTCGCTGGCGGTGGACATCTTCAGCCGCGCCGGGTTCGAGGTGCACGCGATCAGCGGCAAGCCTGACCAGGCCGGGTACCTGCACGGGCTGGGGGCCCAGCACGTGCTGCCGCGCGACACCCTGGCCACCGGGCGGCCGATGGAATCGGCGCGCTTCGGCGGCGGGCTGGACAACGCCGGTGGCCCGATGCTGGCCAGCCTGCTGGCCCAGACCGTGCCCTACGGCAGTGTGGTCAGCGCCGGCCTGGCCGCCAGCCCGGCGTTGGACATGACGGTGATGCCTTTCATCATCCGCGGGGTGTCGCTGCTGGGCGTGTCGTCGTCTTCGGCCCCGCGTGCGCTGCGCGAACAGGTCTGGGAGCGGTTGGGCGACGACTGGAAGCCGCGGCACCTGGACAGCATCTGCACGCGCGAGATCGGGTTGGACGGGCTGCGCGAGGTGTTCGAGGCGATGCTGGCCGGGGACGCGCGCGGCCGCACCGTGGTCCGGATCGACTGAGCGTTGCAGCTGGGCGACGGACGGCGCGGCGGACGCTTCACGCTGACATCGGCGCAGCACTACACTGCGGGCATCACTTGGGGAACAACATGGCACGCATTCTGATCGTCGACGATTCTCCGTCGCAGCAGCTGGGCATCCGGCGCATCGTCGAAAAGCTGGGGCACGAAGTATTGACGGCCGAGGATGGCCAGGCGGGCGTCAACCTGGCCAAGGAGCAGCTGCCCGACCTGGTGCTGATGGACGTGGTGATGCCGAACCTCAACGGTTTCCAGGCCACCCGTACGCTGGCGCGCGAAGCCACCACGCGGCATATCCCGGTGATCCTGGTCACCACCAAGGACCAGGACACCGACCGCATGTGGGGCATGCGGCAGGGAGCCAAGGCCTACATCACCAAGCCGTTCTCCGAAGACGAACTGTCCGAGGTGCTGGAGCGGGTGTTCAGCGGGCAGCAGCCGCCTTCTGCCTGAAGAAGCGTACCGACCAACGGTCGGTACCTACCGCTTGGTGGACCGACCAACGGTCGGTACCTACCGCTTGGTGGACCGACCAACGGTCGGTACCTACCTGTCGTGTGGACCGACCGTGGGTCGGTACGCCGGCTAGATCTTTTCGCCGAATGCCTTGGCCAATGACCGGTACGCCTTCTTCTGCGCGTCATCGGTCGGCACCGGCGCAATGATTTCCAGCTCCACGATCTGGTCGCCATCGGGATTGCCGGGCAGGCCGCGGCCGCGAAGGCGCAGCTTGCGGCCTGCGTCGGAGCCGGCCGGTACCTTCAGTTCCACCGCACCGCCAAGGGTGGGCACGCTGATCGAAGTGCCCAGTGCGGCCTGCCACGGGGTCACGTCCAGGGTGTACAGGATGTTGCGACCGTCCACTTCGAACTGCGGGTGCGCGGCGTATTCCACTTCCAGCAGCAGGTTGCCGCCGTTGGTGCCCTGCCCGGCCAGCCGGATCACCTGGCCCGGGCGGATGCCCTTGGGCACGCGCACATCCAGCTGCTTGCCGTTGACGGTGATGCGCAGGCTTTCGCCGGCGTAGGCCGCTTCCAGCGGCACCGACAGCTTGGCGCGGGTGTCGCGCACCGCCTGCGGGCCGGCACCGGCGCCACCGAAGCCGCTGGCCCGGCCGGCACCACCGCCGCCCCGCTGGCGTGCGAACAGGCTTTCGAAGAAATCGCTGAAGCCACCGCCGCCGGCGCCACCGCCGAACACTTCCTCGAAGTCGAAGCCCTGCCCGCCGCCGTAGTTCGGCGGGGTGTGGAACTCCTCGCCCGGGCGGTAGCCCTGGGCCTTGAGCTGGTCATAGGCGGCGCGCTTCTGCGGGTCGCGCAGGGCCTCGTAGGCTTCGTTGACCGCCTTGAACTTCTCTTCCGCTCCGGCTTCCTTGCTCACGTCCGGGTGGTACTTGCGTGCCAGCCGGCGGTACGCGGTCTTGATCTCGGCATCGCCTGCCGTGGGTTCCACGCCCAGGGTGGCGTAGTAGTCCTTGAATTCCATCCATACACCTCGAATAGGTTCGGCCACCCGCGCCGGCGGGGACCATGCCCGCAATTCTAGCGGCTGGGCACCCCCATGCCGTGATCGGCGGATGATCCTGCGCAATGCTGCGGCCGTCAGGCCGGGGTACGGTGGCCAGATGGGAATGAACAGGCGATTTTCAATCCTTTGACGCGGCCCTCCCATGGCCCTGTCTACCCTTTCCCTGCACCAGGAGCTCCCATGACCATCCACGTTGGCGACCGCATACCCGAAGTCACCCTCAAGCGCATCCGCGAGGGCATGGAAACCCTGGACACCGCCGCGCTGTTCGACGGCCGCAAGGCGGTGTTGTTCGCCGTGCCCGGCGCCTTCACCCCGACCTGCTCGGCGCGCCACCTGCCCGGCTACATCGAGCATTTCGCCGATTTCCGCCAGCGCGGCATCGACGTGTTCTGCATGGCGGTCAACGACCCGTTCGTGATGAAAGCCTGGGGCGAGAGCCAGCAGGTGCCCGATGGCCTGCAGCTGTTGTCCGACGGCAACGGCGACTTCACCCGCGCGCTCGGCCTGGAACTGGATGCCAGCAGTTCCGGGATGGGCATGCGCTCGCGCCGCTTCGCGCTGTACGTGGAAGACGGCATGGTACGCGAAACCTTCGTCGAAGCGCCCGGCACGTTCGAGGTGTCTTCGGCCCAGTACGTGCTGGAGCACCTGCCCAGCTGATCCCACCGCAACAGAGGACCCCGGCCAGCCATGTCAAAGCCAGCCAAGCAGAACCCCAACCCGACCTCCAACGAAGGCGCCACCCCGCACGGGAGCCGGCCGCCCGGCATCAGCGATACCGCGACCCTGCGTGCCAGGGCGCGCAAGGACATCGAAGATGGCGCCATCACCGACAGCTACAGCGCCGACCGCGAGGCGGTGATCAAGCTGCTGAACGATGCGCTGGCCACCGAGTACGTCTGCGTGCTGCGCTACTACCGTCATTACTTCATGGCCAAGGGCATGCTGGCCGATGCGGTCAAGGGGGAATTCCTCGAGCACGCGCAGCAGGAACAGGCGCATGCCGGCAAGCTGGCCGAGCGCATCGTGCAGCTGGGCGGCGAACCCGATCTCAATCCCGACACGCTGACCCGGCGCTCCCATGCCGAATACAAGGAAGGCACCGACCTGCGCGACATGGTCCGCGAGAACCTGATCGCCGAGCGCATCGCCATCGACAGCTACCGCGAAATGATCAATTTCGTTGGCGACAAGGACACCACCACCAAGCGGATCCTCAAGGAAATCCTGGCCCAGGAAGAAGAGCACGCCGACGAGTTTGCCGACCTGCTCGAAGGCTGGATCGGAGAATAACGTCACCCGGTAATGTGCCGGCAATGCAATCGCATTGCCGGCAGTGCTAAGGTCGGGCCGATCCCACTGCAAGGACTGCATCGTGACCCTGACCCTGCTTCGTGCGCCGCTGGTCGCTGCCCTGTTTGCCTCCGCCACCACGGTGGCCCAGCCGTCACCCGCACCGGACGCGCGCACGCCCCCTGCCCCGCATTGCCTGGACGCCCGCGCGGTACGCCAGATGGAGCAGGCCAGCCCGGAGGCCATCGCGGTACTCGGAAGCAACGGCCAGGCGTACCGCCTGGACTTCGCAGCGGCCTGCCCGGGCGTCAACGACGCCGGGCAGGTCCGCCTGGACGCGCCGGATGGCTGGGCCTGCGGTCGCCCCAGCGAGCGGCTGGTGGTGGACGGGCGCAGCTGCCCGGTGGCGGCGGTCAGCGTCCTGGACAACCGCAGCTTTGCCGAAGTGGCGCGCGAGAGCAGCCGTCAGTTTGCGGCCACGCTGCCGGCGGTGACCGTGACTGCCAAGGGCGCGGCGACGAGCCGGGCGCGACAAGCCTTCCAGGGCTCACCCGAGTTCTGTTTTGCTACCCGTAATGTGCGCGGCTGGAGTGAAGACCCCAGCGGGGTCGTGGTGGAAACCAATCCGCGCCGCAACGGCGGCCACCGCTACTACCGCGTCGAGGTGGGCGCCAGCTGCAGCATCCTGGCCGGCGCTACCGAGGTGGACTTCCAGTCCGGCTTCCAGAACGGGCTGATCTGCGGCAATCCGGGCGACCGGATCGTGATGCAATCCACCGGCATCGAGAACGATGGACGCTCGTATACACCGCGCTTTGCGCGTCCCGGTTGCGCGGTGATGGCGGTCTACCCGAAGGAATAGGTACCGAGCAACGGTCGGCACCTACCGAAGCACCCGGAACCGCACCTGGGTCCAGGCGCCGTCGGCGGCGAGCGCGGTGAGCGTGTGCTCGCCGGCTTCGTCGAAGTCGCGCTGGAAGCTGCGCGTTCCTTCGCTGCGTGCGATCCAGCGGCCGTCCAGCAGCCAGTCCACCGCGTGTTCGCTGCCCAGCGCACGCAGCTGCAGGCGCACGCCGTGCTCGGCATTGGGCGCGCGGGCCAGCGTGGCGCGGTCGTTGAGGCCCTCGATATGCAGGCTGCCCGAGCCGCTGCGGCCGTCATCGCGGCAATCCGGCGACAACGCCGGCAGCTGCGCGGCCTGGCGCTGGGCCAGCGGCAACCATGGCGACACCAAGGCTGGCCAGCGTGCGATTTCACGGCGCTCGGCCTGGTGCGGTTCGCTGCATTCCGGTGACAACCGCAGGCCGGTGCGCGCGTCCACGTCGAAGGCCTGCCGCCCTGCCTGCCACAGCCGCGCGTCGCGTTCGGCGAATGTGGGCGGCACCACGTCATCGAGGAGGTAGGCCTGCAGCCGTCGCCGGCACAGCGCCGCTGGCGTGCTGTCGGCGCGCTCGCCAGTGGGCCAGCACACCTCGGCCTGGGTGACGTTGGCGGGCAGTGGCGCGGCGGCGGCGTCACCACGCTGGCGCGGCAGGCTGTCCACCACCTCGAACATCAGCGGCAGCGCGGTCACCGCGCCGTACTGGCCCGGCAGCGGCGTGCCATCCGGCCGCCCCACCCACACCCCCACCGTGTAGTGGCGTGTGCTGCCGATCGCCCAGGCATCGCGATAGCCGTAGCTGGTGCCGGTTTTCCAGGCCACGCGCGGGCAGCCAGTGACATCGAACGTGCCCGCGCCGTAGCCCGGACGCGGATTCGATTCGAGTACTTCGCGGGTGATCCAGGCCGCGCCCGGCGACATCAGTCGCCGCTCGATCACCGCATCACCGGGTGTGTAGCGCACCCGACCGGCGATGCCGTTGCGGTTGAATGCGGCGAAGGTCCCCACCAGATCCTCCAGCCGCGCGCCGGTGCCGCCCAGGATCAGCGACAGGTTGGGCGCGCTGCCGTGCGGAAAGCGCAGGGTGATGCCGGCGTGCGACAGGCGTGCGGCGAAGCGGGCCGGGCCGACCCGGTCCAGCAGGTCCACCGCCGGGACGTTGAGCGACAGCCGCAGTGCGGTGGCGGCACTGACCGGACCGTTGAACGCCGCATCGAAGTTTCCCGGCCGGTACCCGGAAAAGCTCTGCGGCGCATCCACCATCAGGCTTTCGGAGTGGATCAGGCCATCGTCGATGGCCATGCCATACAGGAACGGCTTGAGCGTGGAGCCCGGCGATCGCCACGCCTGCACCATGTCCACGTGGCCCAGCCGCTGCTTGTCGCCGAATGCCACCGAACCCACGTAGGCACGCGCCTCCAGCGTGCGGTTGTCCACCACCAGCAGCGCTGCGGAGGTGCGTTCGGGCAGCTGCGAGAAGTAGGACGCCACGCGCTCTTCCAGCGTGCGCTGCAGCCCGCTGTCCAACGTGCTCTGGATGCGCGCGGCGCGCGGTTGCGCGGCATGCAGACGCTGCGCCAACAGGGCCGCGCGAAGCGGCGGCTGCAGCGCGCGGGTCACCACCGCTTCGATGCGCGCATCGTCGACCTCCTCGCGCGTCCATACCCCCAGCGCGACCATGCGTTCGAGCACTTTGTCGCGCGCGGCCTGCGCCGCCTCCGGATGACGGTCCGGGCGCAACCGGCTGGGCGACTGCGGCAACACCGCCAGCAGTGCCGCTTCGGCATGCGACAGCTGCGCGGCTGGCTTGCCGAGGTAGGCCCAGCTGGCCGCTTCGACGCCTTCAATGGTGCCGCCGTAGGGCGCGCGCTCCAGGTACAGCGCCAGGATCTGCGCCTTGGTCAGGTGCAGCTCCAGCTGCAGCGCGCGCAGCAGCTGCTTGGCCTTGCCCCACGGCGTGCGCGTGTGCGGGTCGAGGATGCGCGCCACCTGCATGGTCAGGGTGGAACCACCCGAAACGATCCGCCGTTCCAGCAGCCACTGCTTGCCGGCGCGCAGCAACGCCCACGGGTTGACCCCGGGGTGGCGCCAGAACCAGCGGTCTTCGTAATTCAGCAGAGCCTGCAGGTACAGCGGCGAAACGCTGTCTGCCGTGGCCGGGTAGCGCCATACGCCATCGGCGTCGGCAAACGCACGCAACGGCGTGCCATCGCCGGCCACCACCAGCGTGCTGGTATCGCGCTGCTTCGGCAGCGGCGGTGGAAACGCCAGGTCCAGCACCAGCAGCAGCGCCAGCAGCGCCGCCGTGCCCCAGCGCAGTGCCGGCCACAGCCAGGGCCGCCAGCGGGTCCAGCGCAGTCGGGGAAGAACGGTCTTCATTGCATCACCGCCGGCGGTGCGGACGCCGGCAGCTGCCGGCGTCCGCGCAGGGTCACGGCTGGACCACCGTCAGGGTGGTGGGGGTGCTGCGCCCTACCCCGCGCAGGTCGGGACGGTACATGTCTTCGACCAGCGGCGGCGGCACCGTGTAGGTACCGGGGGTGACCGCACGCACCAGGTAGAACACCTTGGCGGTGCTGCCACGCGAGAGCTTGAGCGCGGCGACGTAGCGGTCGTCGCGGAACTCCTCGTGGCGCAGCGTGGCCGCCTCGCCCCGGTCTTCCACGCGCAGCCCATCGACCACCACGTCGGCCCACTGCTTGGCATCGCCCAGGTTGAAGTTCTCGATTTCCAGGCCGGCCGGCAACAGGTCGGTCAGCAGCGCGTCGGGCATGTCCACGTTGGGGGTGACGCTGACGCGCACGATCAGCGCTTCGCCTTCCTTCAGCGCACGCGGGGTCCACGGCTTGCCATCGGTGGTGAACCAGCTGCGCTCCACGCCGAGGGTGCGGCTGTCGGGCTCCGGCGCGGTGCGCGGAATGCCGGCCACTTCCAGGCTGGCGAACATCGGCGGTTCGCCCTTCGGGCTGAAACGCACGCCCTTGGCCAGCGCGGCGTAGTCGAAGCTGCGGCCGAACATGCGGCGCGCGGCAATGGCCTCGACCTCGCCGCCGATCGCCAGCTCGCCGGATACCTGCTTCTGCTGGTTGGCGGCCAGTGCCTTGCCCAGGCGCGCGATGGCGACCTGCTCCTGGGTGCTCAGCCACATCCAGCCGTTGTTGCGGCGGGCATCCAGCGCCCGGCCCAGCTCCACCGCGCGTGCGTCGTAGGCCGGCTTGGACAGCTTGCGCTCGTGCAGCAGCGCGATCATCAGCGCGTCGTCGCGAACCGCGCTGCCGTAATCACCGAAGTACTGCGGGCGCTCGCCGCTGGGCTTGGCGAAGCCGGCGGCAATGGCGGCATCGCCGCGCTTGTGGTCACCCTGCAGCGACAGCGCGATGCCCAGGTGCACCAGCGACAGGCCGGTGAGCGACTTGCTGCGCTCGTTGTCGTACAGCGCACGCAGGGTACCCAGCGGCGCGCGGTTGACCCGCGCCAGCACGTAGCCCGAGTAGGCCTGGTTGGCGAACTTCAGGTTCTCGCGGCGGTCTTCGCCATAGAACTGGTTGCCGCCGGACAGCAGGTCCTCGCTGAGCCGGTTGAGCGCCTTCTGCAGCACACCGTCGGGCACGGCGAAGCCGGCGTCCTTGGCATCAAGCAGGAACTCGGCGACGTACGGGGTCAGCCACGGATTGACGTAACCATCGTCGCCCCACATCGAGAAGTTGCCGTTGGCCACCTGCATCGAGGCCAGCCTGCCGAACGCGCCTTCCATGCGCTCGCGGCGGGCCTTGGCATCCAGGCCATCGGCGCCGAGCATGGCCGAGGTGGCTTCATCCAGCATCAGCGCGGCGTAGCCCTTGCTGGTGGTCTGCTCGGCACAGCCATAGGGATACTTCAGGGCGCCGTCGAGTGCGCTGGCGAACGGGATCGGCGGCAACGCGCTGACCAGCATGCGCGCGGTGACCGAATCGTCCATCAGGCCATCGGCCAGGCCGGCGCCCAGTTCCACGTCGGCCAGCGGGTCCAGCGTGCGGGTCTGCGCACGCAGCACCTGCGGCCACGCGGCGCGAACCGGCAGGTCGTAGCGGCGGTCGACCTTGAAGCCGTTGCCGTCGACCCGCACCCGCACCTTGGCCACGGTATAGCCTTCGCGTGCGGTGAGCGGGAAGCTCAGCGTGCTCTTGGCATCGGCGTTGAGCTTGAGCGTGCGGCCGGGTTCGCCCAGAGTCAGCGGCCCGATGCCATCGACCTGCACCTTGAACTCGCCAGGCCTGCCGGTGAAGTTCTGCACGTCCAGGGTGACCGTGCTGCGGTCGCCCGGCGCCAGCACGCGCGGCATGCTGGCTTCGGCCAGGATCGGTGCGCGCACCACGGTTTCGATGTCGCGCTTGCCGTACTGGTCGTCGGAATAGACCAGCGCGGAAACGCGCAGGGTGCCGTTGAAGTCCGGCACCTTCAGCGCGATCCGGGCGATGCCCCTGGCGTCCAGCTTCACCGGACCGGAGAACAGGTCCACGGTCTGCACCCGCGCGGTGGGGCGCTTGGCCTGCGGCAACGCCGCCAGGGCCATGTCGCCGCCGAACTTGAGCTTGCCGCTGCTGCCGTCGAAGCTTTCGATCACGCGGCTGTAGATGTCATAGGCATCCACGCCCAGCCGACGCTGGGCGAAGAAATGCCCGGCCGCATCCGGCACCGGGAAGCGGGTGATGTTGAGGATGCCGACGTCCACGGCCGACACCGTCACGTGCGCCAGCTTGCCGGCCAGCTGCGGCGCGCTGACCGTGACCGGCAGGGTCTGCTCCGGTCGCATCTGCTTGGGCGCGGACAGGCCAACGGCCACGTTGCGCGCCTTGCGCTCCATCGGCACGTGCACCACCCCGACCGCGCGGGCCGGGGTGATCTTGCTGGGTGCACTGCCGCCGCGGAACACCAGCGCGGTGATGTAGACGTCGTGGCGTTCCCATTCGGCGGTGACCGGGATGTCGAAGGCGCTGCCGGGCTTGGCGTCGATCTCCTGCACGTACAGCATCTTGTCGCTCTCAACCATCAGCACGCCCTTGCCGGCGTGCGGCGGAGTGACCGTGACCCGCACCTTGTCGCCGGCCTTGTAGCCGGTCTTGTCCAGGGCGAGCTTGATCTTGTCCGGGCGTGCATCCAGGCCGCGGTTCTCGTCGTTCCAGCTCCAGCCGGCGTGGAAGGGGTAGCGGCTGGTCAGCCCGGTGGCCGGATCGAACACATCCAGCCGGTACTCGCCCCACTCCACCGGGAAGTCCACGCCCACTGCGGCGCTGCCGGCGTCGACCGTGCGGGATTCCTTGTTCTCGAAGCGGCGGCTGAAGTCGTAATCCCAGCGGTTGTCGTTGAAGGTCCAGTGGTAGTCGCGCAGTTCGCGCACCAGGGTGACCTTCAGGCCCTTGCCTGGCTGCGGCTTGCCGGCCGCGTCCACGCGCATCACTTCAAAGCGCGCGTTGCTGTTGGCGTCGGCGCCATCTTCCGGGTTGAACAACGGGCGCACGCCGACCAGCACCGGGGCCGGCCACAGCACCCGCTTCAGGGTGCGGCTGACCGTGCGGCCGCCGGTTTCATACACACTGCCCGACAGCACCACGGCCACCGGCGCGCTGGCCTTGACCTCGGCCGGCAGGGCCACGTCCTGGCGAAGCGAGCCGTCGGCGGGGAATTCGGTATCGATCACGTCGCGTGCTTCGCGCGGCAGCTCGAGCGTCGGGTCGCCGAAGAAATAGCCCGGCAGCGATTCCACCGGAGACTGCTCGGCGGCCACGGCCAGGCGCGCGGTGAAGCGGTTGCCGTCGGCCGGGGCGCCGTACAGGTACGCGGCATCGGCCTGCAGCTTGAGCGGCTCGCCTGGCTTGAGGGTCTTCTGCGGGCTGTCCAGGTCCAGCTTCATGCGCTCGGGCAGGAACTCCTCGATGCGCAGGGTCATGCCCTGGATCGCTTCCTTGCTGGCCGGGTTGGTGCGGAATTCGACCTGCCAGCGACCCGTCGGCGCTTCGACCGGGATGGTCTGCTCGAAGCTCAGGTAGCCCTGGTCGCCGGGCTGCAGGCGGGTTTCGCGGAACGTCTTGCCGTCCGGCTGCTTCAGGCGCAGGAACACCGGTTGCGGCTTGACCGGCTTGCCGTCCTTGTCGCGCAGCAGCGCGGAGATGCGCACGGTTTCACCGGGGCGGTACAGATCGCGCCCCGACCAGGCGAACACATCGAACCAGGCGTTGTCGCGGCCGGCCACGGCGAACTCGCTCAGGTCCAGCGCCGGCTGGTTGAACGGCAGCATCGAGGTATCCGGGCCGCTGCTGGCGATCAGCACGTGGCCAGCATCCAGGGTGTACTTCAGCAGCGCATTGCCGTTGCCGTCGGTCGCACCTTTGAGCACCACCTCGCCCTTGGCGTCGAGGATGCGCAGGTCGATCTTCTTCAACGCCGCGCCGCTCTGCAGCGAGGCGGTGTGCACGAACAGGGTGTCCTTGTAGGCGCGGGTGTGCAGGCCGATGTCGCTGACGGTGAAGAAGGCGGTATCGAACTCGCTGTCGAACGAGCCGCTGCGCTTCATCACCGCGAAGTACAGGCCCGGTTCCTGCAGTTCCTTGATGTCCTGGGTGGGCAGGTAGGTGAGCACGCGCTCGTTCTGCTTGCCGCCCAGCACGAAGCGGTTGACGTACACCGGCTCGGCCAGCTGCGACATGGGGGTCTTGTCGCCGTATTCGCTGTCCAGCTCCCAGCTGCCACGGCGTCCGCCGCGCTGGTACTGGCTGAAGAAGCTGGGCAGCTGCTTTTCGCGAACGCGCAGGAACTCCACGTCCACTTCGCCCACGTTGACCGACACCACCGGCAGGCCGCGGCTGTCGCGCGCCGGCAGCACGCTGCCCTGCGAGGCGAAGCCAGCCACCGGCTTGAGTTCACCGCTGAAGACCTTCTGGCGCAGTTCCTTGCCGATACGGCTGCCGTCAGCGGCGAGCAGGTCCGGCGAGACGATCAGGGTGTACTCCCTGGCCGCCTCCACGAACGGGTAGCGAAGGGTCCTGCCGTCGTCGGACAGGGTCCAGCTGCTGTCCTCGGTGCCGACCTTTTCGCCGAAGCGGACCAGTGTGTCGAAGTCCTGGGTGCCGACCAGCGGCCGCGAGAACTCCAGCGCCAGCGAAAGCCCATCGCTCTTCTGGTCGGGGAAGGCACGGAGCAGGGTGAATCCGGTAACCGCTTCGGCCTTGGCGGTGATCGGCGCGCCCGACGCGGCGGGAAGCTGGCCGCTGTCGTTGCGCTTGCAGCCGCCGATGCCCAGTGCCAGGCCGGCGACGAGCGCCACGCCCAGGATTCCCTTCCAGCTCCACCGCCCGACCGTTGCCATATGTCGCTCCTTGAACAAGGGCTTCATTATGCACCTGGGCGTTACGGGCTGCCTGGACACGCATGGCGTGTCCCTACGCGATCCCGGGCATGCGCGCGGTGGCTGGGGCGCGCCGGGTCGTCAGATCGTCCCGGCCGGGACCCTTACCGCGCCTTCCATCAGCACCCGTGCGCTGCGACTCATCACCGCCTTGGTCACCACCCACTGGCCATCGACCTGCGCCGCCTCTGCACCGACACGCAGGGTTCCGGACGGATGACCGAAGGTCACCGCGCCGCGCTCGCCACCGCAGGCGGCCAGGTTCACCAGAGTGCCGGGAATGGCCGCCGCGGTCCCGATCGCTACTGCGGCGGTACCCATCATGGCGTGGTGCAGCTTGCCCATCGACAGTGCGCGCGCATGCAGGTCGATCTCGCCCGCCGCGATCTGCCTGCCGCTGGACGACACGTAGTCCTGCGCCGGGGCCACGAACGCCACCTTGGGCGTGTGCTGGCGGGTCGCGGCCTGGTCGATGCCGGCGATCAGGCCCATGCGCACCGCGCCATGCGCGCGGATCGCTTCGAAGCGGGCCAGCGCGGCCTTGTCCTCGTTGATCGCCGACTGCAGTTCGGTGCCGGTGTATCCGAGGTCGGCCGCATTGAGGAAGATGGTCGGAATGCCGGCGGTGATCATCGTGGCCTGGAAGCTGCCGACACCCGGTACCTCCAGCGTGTCGACCAGGTTGCCGGTGGGGAACATGGAGCCACCCTCGCCTTCATCGTCGGACGGGTCGATGAACTCCAGCGCGATCTCGGCCGCCGGGAAGGTGACCCCGTCCAGCTCGAAGTCGCCGATCTCCTGCACCTGCCCCTCCACCACCGGCACGTGGGCCAGGATGGTCTTTCCAATGTTGGCCTGCCAGATCCGCACGATGCAGGTGCCGTTGTGCGGAATGCGGGCCGGGTCGATGAAACCGTTGCTGATCGCGAACGGCCCCACCGCGGTGCTGAGGTTGCCGCAGTTCCCGCTCCAATCCACGAACGCGGTATCGATGGACACCTGCCCGTACAGATAATCCACGTCGTGGTCGGGTACCGACGGTGCCGAGATGATCACGCACTTGCTGGTGCTGGAGGTCGCCCCGCCCATGCCGTCGGTGTGCTTGCCATACGGGTCGGGCGAACCGATCACGCGCATCAGCAGCGCGTCGCGCGCCGCGCCTGGCTCCTGCGCGGCCAGCGGAAGATCCTGCAGGCGGAAAAACACGCCCTTGCTGGTGCCGCCGCGCATGTAGGTGGCGGGAATGCGGAGCTGGGGAAGAACGCTCATCCGGGGATCCTGTAATGGCAGTGCGGGGGAATCATGCGACCTGCGACGATTCCAGGAAGTCCTGCGCGAAGCGCTGCAGCACGCCACCGGCTTCGTAGATCGCCACTTCCTCGTCGCTGTCCAGGCGGCAGGTGACCGGCACCTCCACGCGCTCGCCATCGCGGCGATGGATGACCAGGGTCAGCTCGGCGCGCGGGGTGCGCGCGCCGACCACGTCGAAGGTCTCGGTGCCGTCGATGCCGACGCTGAGGCGGGTGGTGCCGGGCTTGAACTCCAGCGGCAGCACGCCCATGCCGATCAGGTTGGTGCGGTGGATGCGCTCGAAGCCTTCGGCGACGATGGCTTCCACGCCGGCCAGGCGCACGCCCTTGGCGGCCCAGTCGCGCGAGCTGCCCTGGCCGTAGTCGGCACCGGCGATGATGATCAGCGGCTGCTTGCGCGCCATGTAGGTTTCAATCGCCTCCCACATGCGCATGACCTTGCCTTCCGGTTCGACCCGGGCCAACGAGCCCTGCTTCACCGTGCCGTCCTCGTTGCGCACCATTTCATTGAACAGCTTCGGGTTGGCGAAGGTGGCGCGCTGCGCGGTCAGGTGGTCGCCGCGATGGGTCGCATAGGAATTGAAGTCCTCCTCCGGCACGCCCATCCTCGCCAGGTATTCGCCGGCCGCGCTGGAGGCCAGGATCGCGTTGGACGGCGACAGGTGGTCGGTGGTGATGTTGTCGGGCAGCACGGCCAGCGCGCGCATCCCGGCCAGGCCGCGTTCCCCGGCCAGCGCGCCTTCCCAGTACGGGGGACGGCGGATGTAGGTGCTCTGCGGGCGCCAGTCGTACAGCGGGCTGACCTGCGAGCTGTACTCCACGCGCACGTTGAACATGGGGTTGTACACGCTGCGGAACTGCTCGGGCTTGACCGAGGCCTTCACCACCGCGTCGATCTCGGCGTCGCTCGGCCAGATGTCCTTCAGCCGCACCTCATTGCCCGCCGCGTCCACGCCCAGCACGTCCTTCTCGATATCGAAGCGCACCGTACCGGCGATGGCGTAGGCGATCACCAGGGGCGGCGAGGCGAGGAACGCCTGCTTCGCGTACGGGTGGATGCGGCCATCGAAGTTGCGGTTGCCCGACAGCACCGCGGTGGCGTAGAGGTCGCGGTCGATGATTTCCTGATGGATGGCCGGGTCCAGCGCGCCGCTCATGCCGTTGCAGGTGGTGCAGGCGAACGCGACGATGCCGAAGCCAAGCTTTTCCAGCTCCGGCAGCAGCCCCGCTTCTTCCAGGTACAGCTGCACGGCCTTGGAGCCCGGCGCCAGCGACGACTTCACCCATGGCTTGCGCAGCAGGCCGAGCTCATTGGCCTTGCGCGCCAGCAGGCCGGCGGCGATCACGTTGCGCGGGTTGGAGGTGTTGGTGCAGCTGGTGATGGCAGCGATGATCACCGCACCGTCCGGCATCAGCCCCTGTTCCTGCTCCAGCCTGCCGGACGCCAGCTTGGCTTCGTCGGCAATACCGCGCGCGGCCAGCTCGCTGGTGGCAACCCGCTTGTGCGGGTTGGAAGGGCCGGCCATGTTGCGCACCACGCTGGACAGGTCGAACTGCAGTACGCGCGGATACTGCGCGCTGGCCAGGTCGTCGGCCCACAGGCCGGTGGTGCGCGCGTAGGTTTCCACCAGCGCCAGCTGCGCTTCCTCGCGGCCGGTCAGGCGCAGGTAGTCGATGGTCTGCGAATCGATATGGAACATCGCCGCCGTGGCACCGTATTCGGGGCACATGTTGGAGATGGTGGCGCGGTCGCCGATGGTCAGCGCGGCGGCGCCTTCGCCGAAGAACTCCAGCCACGCACCGACCACGCGCTGCGCGCGCAGGAATTCGGTCAGCGCCAGCACCACGTCGGTGGCGGTGATGCCGGGCTGCGGCCGGCCGGTGAGCTCCACGCCCACGATGTCGGGCAGGCGCATCCAGGAGGCGCGTCCAAGCATGACGTTCTCGGCTTCGAGGCCGCCCACGCCGATCGCGATCACGCCCAGCGCATCCACGTGCGGGGTATGGCTGTCGGTCCCGACGCAGGTGTCCGGGAAGGCCACGCCGTCCTGCACGTAGATCACCGGCGACATCTTCTCCAGGTTGATCTGGTGCATGATGCCGTTGCCCGGCGGAATCACGTCCACGTTCTGGAACGCCTGCTTGGTCCAGTCGATGAAGTGGAAGCGGTCTTCGTTGCGACGGTCCTCGATGGCGCGGTTCTTCTCGAACGCCTGCGGGTCGTAGCCACCGCATTCCACGGCCAGCGAATGGTCCACGATCAGCTGCACCGGAACCACCGGATTGACCTTGGCCGGGTCGCCGCCGCCATCGGCGATCGCGTCGCGCAGGCCGGCCAGGTCGACCAGCGCGGTCTGGCCGAGGATGTCGTGGCAGACCACGCGCGCCGGGAACCAGGGGAAGTCCAGGTCCTGGCGGCGCTCGATCAGCTGCCGCAGCGAGGCCTGCAGGGTGGCCGGGTCACAGCGGCGCACCAGGTTTTCCGCCAGCACGCGCGACACGTACGGCAGCGTGGCGTAGGCGCCGGGCTGGATCGCGTCGATCGCGGCCCGGGCATCGAAATAGTCCAGCGCGGTGCCGGGGAGGTGCTTGCGATACTGCATGTTCATGGTGGTCATTGGCTGGCGTGTGCTGCAGGTTGGCGGGCCGGGGACGGACTGCGTGGCCGGCCAACGGCCGGCGCTACCGGGAGTGCGCCGTCGAGCGCGTGCGGGGGCGGCACGTGGCCGCCCCCGCCGAGGCTCAGCGGCGTTCGTCGATCGGCACGAAGGCCTGGTCTTCCGGACCGGTGTAGTTGGCGCTGGGGCGGATGATCTTGCCGTCGATGCGCTGTTCGATGACGTGTGCGCTCCAGCCGGAGGTGCGGGCAATGACGAACAGCGGGGTGAACATCGCGGTCGGCACGCCCATCATGTGGTAACTCACCGCGCTGAACCAGTCCAGGTTCGGGAACATCTTCTTGATGTCCCACATCACCGATTCGAGGCGCTCGGCGATGTCGTACATCTTCAGGTTGCCCTGCTCCGCCGACAGCTCGCGGGCCACGTCCTTGATCACGCTGTTGCGCGGGTCGCTCACGGTATACACCGGGTGGCCGAACCCGATCACCACTTCCTTGCGTTCGACCCGGGCCTTGATGTCGGCCTCGGCGTCGTCCGGGGAGTCGTAGCGCTTCTGCACTTCAAACGCCACTTCGTTGGCGCCGCCGTGCTTGGGACCGCGCAGCGCGCCGATGCCACCGGTGATGCAGCTGTACATGTCGCTGCCGGTACCGGCAATCACCCGGCAGGTGAAGGTGGAGGCGTTGAATTCGTGTTCGGCGTACAGGATCAGCGAGGTGTGCATCGCCTTCACCCCCGACTGCTGCGGCGGCACGCCGTGCAGCAGGTGCAGGAAGTGGCCGCCGATGGAATCGTCATCGGTTTCCACGTCGATCGCACGGCCGTTGTGGCTCCAGTGATACCAGTACAGCAGCATCGAGCCCAGGCAGGCCATCAGCTTGTCGGCGATATCGCGCGCGCCGGGGTGGTTGTGGTCGTCCTTCTCCGGCGACACGCAGCCGAGCACCGACACGCCGGTACGCATGACGTCCATCGGATGCGCCGACGGCGGCAGTTCCTCCAGCGCGGCCTTGACCGCGGCCGGAATGCCACGCAGCGACTTCAGCTTGGCCTTGTACGCGGCCAGTTCGGCGCGGTTGGGCAGCTTGCCGTGCACCAGCAGGTGGGCGATTTCCTCGAACTCGCTGGTGTTGGCCAGGTCCAGGATGTCATAGCCGCGGTAGTGCAGGTCGTTGCCGCTGCGGCCCACGGTGCACAGCGCGGTGTTGCCGGCGGCGGTACCCGACAGGGCGACGGACTTCTTCGGCTTGAAGCCGGGGGCGGTGGTTGCTTCGCTCATGATCCCTCCAGAAAACAATGGTGCGACGTTATTTCTTGGCGGCGAACAGCGCATCGAGCTGCTGCTCGAAGGCGTGGTAGCCGATACGGTCGTACAGTTCCTCGCGCGTCTGCATGGCGCCGACCACGTTCTTCTGGTGGCCATCGCGACGAATGGTCTCATATACGTTCTCGGCGGCCTTGTTGGCCGCGCGGAACGCCGACAGCGGGAACAGCTGGATCGCCACGCCGGCCGAGGCCAGTTCATCGCGGCTGAACAGCGGGGTCTTGCCGAATTCAGTGATGTTGGCCAGCACCGGTACCTTCACCGCATCGACGAAGCGGCGGTAGGTGTCCAGATCGTAGGCGGCCTCTGCGAAGATGCCATCGGCGCCGGCCTCGACGCAGGCGATGGCGCGTTCAATCGCCGCATCCACGCCGTCGACCTGGATGGCGTCGGTGCGCGCGATCAGGAAGAAGTCCGGATCGGTCTTCGCATCGGCGGCGGCCTTGACCCGGTCGACCATTTCGCCCTGGGTGACGATTTCCTTGCCGGGACGGTGCCCGCAGCGCTTGGCGCCGACCTGGTCTTCGATGTGGCAGGCAGCGGCGCCGACCTTGATCAGCGACTTCACGGTGCGCGCGATGTTGAACGCGCTGGGGCCGAAGCCGGTGTCGATGTCGACCATGAGCGGCAGGTCGCACACGTCGGTGATCCGGCGCACGTCGACCAGCACGTCCTCCAGGGTATTGATGCCCAGGTCGGGCAGGCCCAGCGAGCCGGCCGCCACGCCACCGCCGGACAGGTAGATGGCGCGGTAGCCGGCGCGCTTGGCCAACAGCGCGTGATTGGCATTGATCGCGCCGATCACCTGCAGCGGCGACTCGGCGGCCAGCGCGGCGCGGAAGCGGGCGCCGGCGGAGGAAACAGGGGTGCTCATGGGCAGCATTCCATCAGGGTAGACCCTTGGACAGGCGCAATGACCGTGCCAAGCCTCAAGCCTTTGATTTTATTGATACGTCGCACGCGGCAACGTGTTTCATGTTGAAACATTGAAACAGATGTAACATGGATGAAACTGAAACACGGTCGCTTCCATGTCCCTGCGCGTACCCCCGTCCCGCCTGCCCGACCCCGACCGTGGCGCCCTGCCCGTGATCTGGACGGTCAGCGTGTCGCGCCTGACCGGCCTGCTGGGCGACGTCATCCCCGAGTTCGACCGCCGCGCCCGCATCGTGCCGATCAACCTGGGCTTTGAAGAAGCGGTGGATGTGATTGGCCAGCGCCTGCGCCGCGAGCACTGCGACGTGGTGATCGCCGGTGGTTCCAATGCCGCCTACCTGCGCAGCCGGCTGGAGGTGCCGCTGGTGCCGATCCAGGCCAACGGGTTCGACCTGATGGAAGCGCTGGCGCGGGCCCGCCGCATCGCGCCGAGGATCGGCCTGGTCACCCATGCCAGCGACGTCCCCAGTTTCAACAGCTTCCAGCACAGCTTCGGGCTGGACATCGAGCACCGCCGTTTCGTCACCCGCGAGGATGCGCGCGACTGCATCGCCGACCTGCGCGCCAACGGGATCGAGGTGATCGTCGGCACCGGCATGGCCATCGACCACGCCGAACGGGTCGGCCTGCCCGGGGTGCTGCTGTATTCGGCCGACTCGGTCCGGCAGGCGTTCGAACACGCGCTGGAACTCGCCCAGACCCTGGCCCGGTCCGGCGCGACGCCGCCGCGCCGACGCGCTGCCGGTGCG
>NZ_CAUQPH010000032.1:0-36968 GCF_963519925.1 uncultured Stenotrophomonas sp.
GAGCCATGCGTGCGCCCGCCATGACGGCACCGCCCACGCCAGTCGCAGCGGCACCGATTGCGACGCCCGTGCCGACCGCGCCGACAGCAGCGCCGGCCATCGCGCCCGCGCCAAGCTGTGGCGCGCCGGACACCAGACCCGTGGCTATGCCAGGGCCGAAGATGCCCAGCGCCAGCAGCGCGAGCGAGGCCAGCATCACGACCAGCGCATGGTCGATGGATGGATCGTCGGGATGAACCTGGAACTCCGCGAACAGGCCCGAGCCGATGCCGACGATGACGGCCAATACCAAGACCTTGATGCCGGACGAGACCACGTTGCCGAGCACCTTTTCCGCGAGGAACGAGGTCTTGTTCCAGAGCGCGAACGGAATCAAGACGAAGCCGGCGAGCGTGGTCAGCTTGAACTCGATCAGCGTGATGAAAAGCTGTACCGCCAGCACGAAGAAGCAGAGGATCACCACCAGCCAGGCCAGGAACAGCACCACGATCGGATCAAGGTTGGTGAACACCTCGGGGAAGCCGGGCATATCCCCGATCTGTTCCAAGATCGGCGCCCCAGCGTCGATGCCCGTCTTCGCCAGCCGTCCCGGCTGGAGAAAGTTCTCCATGCTCAACGTCGAGCCGGTGGCCGTCAGGCCCAGGCCGGCGAACGACCTGAACACGATGCCCGACAGCCAGTTGAAGTTGTTGATGATGTAGGCGAAGGCACCGACGTAGAGCACCTTGCGCAGCAGCTTGGCGATCACGTCCTCGCCCTGGCCGGTGGCGTGGCTCATCGCCCAGTACAAACCGGCGATGGTCATGTCGATGACGATCAGCGTGGCGGTCAGGAACGCCACTTCGCCTTGCAACAGCCCGAACCCGGAGTCGATGTAGCGTGAGAACGTATCGAGGAAGCGGTCGATGATGGTCACGTCGTTCATGGCGTCTCCCCTCCGATGGGTTCATCGAAGGTGGGCGGAATGGGCGGCAGCTCGGCCAGCGTCCGGTACTCGTCCGGCCCGGTCTGGCCGGCGAAGAAGCGTCGGCGGAAGGCTTCGGCGGTGGCCTGGCAAGCGTCCTCGCCCACGGCCTGCCGGTCGGCCGCGCATTGCGCACGCAATGCCTTGAGCCGCACGGAATCGGCAACCAAGGCGTCGGCGAGGTTCTCGGTGGGCCGCTGGCCGCAGGCAGCCAGCAGCACGGTCAGCAGGACGGAAGCGCATCGCATGGCCGCCTCCGGTCAGTTGCCGTAAAAATCGACGCGCTGCGGCGTGTACGGCGTTCCGGTGCCCAGGAAGCGCCGCCGCACTTCGCGGGCGCGTTCGGCGGCCGCAGCTTGCCGCGCCAGTTCGAGCGAGGCAGCGCGGTCTTGCGTGATCTGGAGCTGCTGGGACTGGATCGACTGCTTGGCCTGGAGCGCGAGAAGCTGGTTGGTCGTCTGCATGGCTTGCAGCGCGCCGGTGGCCGACTGGCTCTGGCTCACGAGGTCGGCCAGCGCGCCTTCGTCTTCGCGCAAGTTCTGCGACACCTGCGCCTGCATCCGCATCGCCGTATGCAGGCCATCGAGCGTGTTCTTCCACCGCTCTCGGGCATCGCGGAACATCTGATCGCCGCTGACGGTGGCGGCGTACTGCTCGGGGTACAGCCGCGCGAAATCGCGGTCGAGATTCTGCACGTCGTAAGCCAGCCCCTGCGCCTCGGCGATCAGACGCTCGGTGGTGGCGAGCGTCGAGCGCAGCCGGTTGACGATGTTGAAATCCAGATTCGCCAGGTTGCGCGCCTGGTTCATCAGCATCTGGGCTTCGTTCTGGAGTTGCTGAATCTGGTTGTTGATCTGCTCCAGCGTGCGGATGGCCGTCAGCGTGTTCTGCACGAGGTTCGTGGGATCGACCACGACCCATTGCGCATGAACGGTGGAAGCGGTGCAAAGCATGGCCGCGACGGTGGCCGCGAGAAGACGCTTCTTCATGGCAGGTTCTCCTGTGGTTGGGAAAGGAACGAAGCGGCCGCCGGTGCGGACGGCAGCAGGTCGGCGGCCCAATCGAGGCCGCGATGGCGCAACCACTCGCCGGCGAAGCCGGGTGCGCCGGCCTGCGTCAGCACGCGGTCGATGTCGCGTTGGTCTTGCGGTGTGGAAGCGCCCGCGAACGCGAGCGCGGCCGGCCCCAGGTCGAGGTCGAACAGGCGATTGCCGAGGCGCGATTGGTAGTAGTAGTCGCGCTTGGGCTGCGCGCTGGCGACGATTTCGATTTGCCGGCTGTTGAGGCCGAAGCCCTCGTAGATCGTGCGAATCTGCGGCTCGGTGGCCTGTGGGTTGGGCAAGAAAATCCTGCTCGCGCAGCTTTCGATGATCGCGGGCGCGATGGTCGAATCCTTGATGTCCGCCAGGCTCTGCGTGGCGAAGATGACGCTGACGTTCTTTTTCCTGAGCGTCTTGAGCCATTGGCGGATGCGGGCCGCAAAGGACGGCTCATCGAGGAACAGCCACGCCTCATCGAGAATCAGCAGCGTGGGCGCACCGTCGAAACGCTCGTCGAAGCGGGCGAACAGGTAGCGCAGCACCGCTTGCACTGCGGCGGGGCTGTGCATCAGCTCTTCCATCTCGAAGCCCTGCACGCCGGCCATGCCCAGCCGGTCGTGGTCGGCGTCCAGCAGCTTTCCATGCGCGCCGCCCAGGACATAAGGCGCGAGTGCCTGGCGCAGCGCGTTCGATTGCAGCAGCACGGAAAGCCCGGTCATCGTGCGCTGTTCCTGCGGCGCACCGGCGAGGCTGCCCAGCGCCGACCAGATTGCGGCCTTCTCGTCCGGGCCGACGGTCACGCCTTCATGCAGCAGGCGACCTTCCACCCATTCGGCGGCCCAGGAGCGGTAGCCCTCATGGTCGATGCGGGCGAGCGGCTGGAACGCGATGCCGCCATCGGCGCCCAGGTCGTAGTGCTCGCCGCCCAGGCCGAGGATGGTGGCGCGCATGGAGCGGCCCATGTCGAAGGCGAAGATCCGCGAGCCGAAGTAGCGGCGGAACTGCAAGGCCAGCGTCGCCAGCAGTACCGACTTGCCCATGCCGGTCGGGCCGGCGACCAGCGTATGCCCTACGTCGCCGATATGCGTGACCAGCCGGAACGGCGTCGCGCCATCGGTGCGGGTGACGATCAGCGGCGGGCCGTCGAGGTGGTCGTTCTTCTCCGGCCCGGCCCATACCGCAGACAGCGGCATCATGTGCGCCAGGTTCAGCGTCGAGACGATGGGCTGGCGCACGTTCGCGTAGGCGTTGCCGGGGATGGACGACAGCCACGCATCGACGGCGTTCAAGGTTTCGGGAATGGTCACGAAACCCCGGCCCTGGATGACGCGCTCCACCATGCGCAGCTTCTCGTCCGCCACGGCCGGGTCGGCATCGAGCACCGTCACCGTGGCGGTGAGATAGCCGAACGCGACTTGATCGCTGCCCAGTTCCTGCAAGGCCGCGTCGGCGTCGGCGGCCTTGTTGCTGGCGTCGGTATCGACCAGCGGGCTTTCCTGCTGGAAGATCGTTTCGCGCAGCAGCGCGACGACGTTCTTCCGTTTCGCAAACCACTGGCGGCGCAGGCGGCCGAGTTCCTTTTCCGCCTCGGCCTTGTCCATGCAAAGAAAGCGCGTACTCCAGCGATAGGCAAAGCCCAGGCGGTTGAGGTCGTCCAGCAGGCCCGGCCAGGTCGAGGTCGGAAAGCCGCGCACCGACACCACGCGCAGGTGCTGGTCGCCCAGCGTGGGCGCCAGGCCACCGACCAGCGCGGAGTCGGCCAGCAGCGCATCCAGATGGAAAGGCACTTCGGGGACGCCGAAGCGATAGCGCCGCGTCGAGACGGTTGCGTGCAGGTAGGTCAGCGTCTGGCTGTCGTCCAGCCAGGCGATTTCCGGCATCACGCCGTCGAGCAGGTCGAACACGCGATCGGTTTCCGCCACGAAAGCATCGAGTCGGCCGTCCCAATCCACGCCATCGCCGGGCGCGTTCTCGTAGAGCAGCTTGGCGGCGCGGGCGCGGGATTCCTCCGGCGGCAGGAAAGCCACCGTCAGGTGATAGGCGCTCTCGAAGTGATGACCCGACTCCTCGAACGCGGCGCGACGTTCTTCATCGACCAGCCAGGACAACGGTTCGGGGAAGTCGGAATGCGGATAGTCGGCGGCGGATTGGCGCTCTGCCTCGATGAACAAGGCCCAGCCAGAACCCAGTCGGCGCAGCGCGTTGTTGAGCCGTGCAGACGCGGCGATCAACTCGCCTTGCGTGGCGCTGTCCAGATCGGGGCCGCGGAATCGTGCCGTGCGCTGGAAACTGCCGTCCTTATTCAAGACGACGCCGGGCGCGACCAGCCCGGCCCACGGCAGCCAGTCAGCAAGCAAGGCCGGGCGCTGGCGGTATTCGGCAAGGTTCAGCATCGCGGCATCCCCCTACACGTCGAGCAGCGGTTTGTGCTTGATGTGCCGGGCGAAGACCTGCATGAACTGCGGATCGACGCGCGCGCCCCACACCGCCAGCGAATGGCCGACGATCCAGAGCACCAGCCCCGGAAGCCACAGTTGCAGACCCAGCCCGACGGCGGCGGCCAGCGTGCCGTTGGCGATCGCCACGGTGCGCGGCGCACCGCCCAGCAGGATCGGCTCGGTAAGCGAGCGATGCAGCGGCACCTCGAAGCCCGGAAGATCGCTGGCCGTACTCATACGACGGCCCCGCCGGAGAAGCTGAAGAACGACAGGAAGAACGAGGATGCGGCGAACGCGATGCTCAACCCGAAGACGATCTGGATGAGCTTGCGGAAGCCGCCCGACGTGTCGCCGAAGGCGAGTGCCAGGCCCGTGGCGATGATGATGATGACAGCGACGATGCGCGCCACCGGCCCCTGGATGGAATCGAGGATGGATTGCAGCGGGCCTTCCCACGGCATCGAGGAACCGGCGGCCTTCGCCGTGCCGGCTGTCATCAGCATGACGGCGGCCAGCAGCAGGCCGTGTGCCGGCGCGGCCAGACGCCGCAGGCGCGCGAGGATTGAGGCCGGATTTACGGAAAAACGGAAAGCAACAGCGTTCATCTGCGTCATGGCAGTTCTCCAGGGTGGTCAGGGGACGGGAAAGAAGGCGGCAGCGCGGGAAACGGCGTTTCCATCGCATCCGCCAGGCGGTAGCCGGTGGCGTCGAAGCCATTGAGGCGAGCAATGCTTTCGACGTGGCGCTTGCGGCCACGACCGGCGATGTGGATGACGACGTTGACCGCTTCGGCGATCAGTGCCCGCGGCGGATTCACCGCGACTTCGAGAATCAACTGTTCGAGGCGCAGCAGCGCACCCAGCGCGGAACCGGCGTGGATCGTGGCGATGCCGCCCGGATGCCCCGTGCCCCACACTTTGATGAGGTCGAGGGCTTCGCCGCCGCGCACTTCGCCGACGATCACGCGATCCGGGCGCAGCCGCATCGTGGCGCGCACCAACTCAGTCATCGTCACGACGCCCGCACGGGTGCGCAACGGCACGTGGTCGCGGGCCGCGCATTGCAGCTCGATGGTGTCTTCGAGCACCAGCACACGGTCGCCGGTGGCGGCGATCTCGGCCAGCAGCGCGTTCGCCAGCGTGGTCTTGCCGGTGCTGGTGCCGCCGGCGATAAGGATGTTCTGCCGCTCGCGCACAGCGCGGCGCAGGAACTCGGCCTGCCCGGCGGTCAGGATGCCGTCGGCCACATAGCGATCCAGGCCGATGATGCTCACGGCGCGCTTGCGCAGCGCGAACGCCGGGCCTGGCGCGGCCGGCGGCAAGATGCCCTCGAAGCGTTCGCCCGTCTCCGGCAGCTCGGCGGTCAGCAACGGTTGGCCGCGATGCACTTCCGCGCCGACGTGGGCCGCGACCAGCCGGATGATGCGTTCGCCATCGGCTTCGGGCAGTTCCACGCCCAACGGCGCACGGCCCGACGACAGCCGATCGACCCATAGTGTGCGGTCGGGGTTGAGCATGACTTCCACCACGTCCGGGTCTTCGAGCGCGGTGGCGATCACCGGCCCCATTGCGGTACGCAGCATCTGGATGCGGCGATCCAGCGAGGTCGCGGCGGACGAACGAGGCTCGGGCGGGAACTGCGGAACGGCACTCATGAGGCACGCTCCCGCGCTTCGGCCAGCGCCGCCGCGTCATCCATCCGTGCGGTGTCCGGGTGCAGTTCTTCCACCACGTCGCGCACGAGGCTGCGTCCGCGCAGCAGGTGGCGGCCGAGTTGTTCGACGAACTGCTCGAAACGGGCCTTGCCCTGGGCGCGGGCGGCTTCCTGATGGGCTTCGGGAACCGGCGTGCTGACGGTCAGGAAGTAGCGGACGAACAGCGCCAGCGTTTCGATCTGGATGTTCTGGTCGCGCTCCAGGCGCTCGGTCTGGCGCGACAGCCGATCCAGCCGCTTGGCGATGGCCGCCTCGCGCTGGTCGCCCGCGTCCGGCGACAACCATGACGCCAGCGCCGCCGCGACGATGCTGGATTTCGACACGCCTTTCTTGGCGGCCAATTCGTCCAGGCGTTTGGCATGCTCGGGCTGAATGAACAGGTTGAGTCGGTATTGGCTCATAGGTCGATTCCGTCGTTGGGGTTCAGCGATGCCAGCCGGGCCGTGCGTTGCATCGCGGGATCGAGCTGGCCGAGATGCGGCAGCGGCAGGTCGTCGTCATCGAGCAGCCCCAGGTCGTTGCCTGCGGACAGCGGTTCGGGGCTGTATTCGGTGACTTCGGTCAGCTCCGGCTGGCGGCGCGGGCCGCCGTCATCGGGGCCGCCCAGGGCATCAGCGGCTACCGTCGCCGGTGCGGCGGGTACGGCCGGGATCGCCAAGCCGCTCCAGTCGTCGGCGCTGGCTGGTGGTGCGTCGGCATAGCGTCCTGCCGCCAGCACGGGCGGTGGCAGCACGCGCCGCTTGAAATTTGCGTCCGCGTAGTAGCGCAGCTTCTTCGCCTTGATCGGTGCGACGCTGGACACCATCACCACGGATTCATCGGGCGGAAGCTGCATCACTTCGCCCGGCGTCAGCAGCGGCCGCGCCGTTTCCTGCCGCGACACCATCAGGTGCCCGAGCCACGGCGCGAGCCGGTGGCCGGCGTAGTTGCGCTGCGCGCGCAGTTCGGTCGCGGTGCCCAGCGTCTCGGAGATGCGCTTGGCAGTGCGCTCGTCGTTGGTGGCGAACGTCACCCGGACGTGGCAGTTGTCGAGGATGGAATGGTTTTGCCCATACGCCTTGTCGATCTGGTTGAGCGACTGCGCGATCAGGAAGCTGCGGATGCCATAGCCGGCCATGAAAGCCAGCGCCGTCTCGAAGAAGTCCAGGCGGCCCAGTGCTGGGAACTCGTCGAGCATCAGCAGCAGTTTGTGGCGGCGTTCGATGCCATCGGAACCATCGAGAGATTCAGTAAGCCGCCGCCCGATCTGGTTGAGAATCAGCCGGATCAGGGGCTTGGTGCGGCTAATGTCCGAAGGCGGCACCACCAGATACAGCGATACCGGATGCTCGGCGGAAATCAGGTCGGCGATGCGCCAGTCGCAGCGCGACGTGACTTCCGCCACCGTGGGGTCGCGGTACAGGCCGAGGAACGACATGGCGGTGGAGAGCACGCCCGACCGCTCGTTGTCCGACTTGTTCAGGACTTCCCGCGCGGCGGACGCAACAACCGGGTGCGGCGCATCGCCCAGGTGCTTCGTCGTCATCATCCGGTGCAGCGTCAGCTCGAACGGGCAAGCCGGATCGGAGAGGAAATTAGCGACGCCCCGCAGCGTCTTGTCCTCGCCGGCATAGAGCACATGCAGGATCGCGCCGACCAGCAGCGCGTGACTGGTCTTCTCCCAATGGTTCCTGCGTTCGAGCGCACCATCGGGATCGACCAGAATGTCCGCCACGTTCTGCACGTCGCGCACCTCATGCGCGCCGCGCCGCACTTCCAGCAGCGGGTTGTAGGCGGCCGACTTCGCATCCGTCGGGTTGAACAGCAGGCAATGTGAGAAGCGCGAGCGCCAGCCGGCCGTCAGCGTCCAGTTCTCGCCCTTGATGTCGTGGATGACGGCGGACGCGGGCCAGGACAGCAGCGTCGGCACCACCAGGCCCACGCCCTTGCCCGAGCGCGTGGGCGCGAAGGTCAGGACGTGTTCCGGGCCTTCATGGCGGAGATAGTCGTTGCGGTACTTGCCGAGGAAGACGCCGGCAGGCTGGTCGAGGCCGGCCTTGCGAATGTCGGCAACGTCGGCCCAGCGCGCCGAGCCGTAAGTCGTGACCAGCTTGGCCTGCCGCGAGCGCCAGACCGACATGGCAATGGCGACCGCCACGGCCAGCAGGCCGCCACCACCTGCAATTGCGCCGCCCGTGTCGAAGACATGCGGCGCATAGGCATCGAAGAAGAACCACCACTCGAACAGCTTCCACGGGTAGTAAACCGGCGTGCCGAAGAAATCGAACCAGGGCGAGCCAAGGCGTAGCTGATAGCCCAATGCGGCGGCTGTCCATTGCGTGGCACCCCACACACCGGCGATCACGATGCCGAAGACGGCGGCGATCTGCCCGAACAACACGCCCTGACCTTGCATAGACTGGCCTCCGATTTGCCTGCGCTGATTCCTCGTTCGAGAACGGCACAAGGACGTGCCCCATGACGTGAGGATCAGTGCCGGGTCGGTACCGGTCAAAGACCGTTATCGGAAGAAAGGTCGAGTAATTGGAAAGAATTGGAACTGCATCGAGCCAAGGAAAAACGCCGCAAGCGAAGGCGCGTTGCGGCGTGTCGAGCAGAAAAATGGAAGTTTCGTGGCGGATCGAACGCAATCAGAAATTGGGCGGCTCCTTCGGCGGTGTGTAGGGCGTATCGCCATCACCATAGAACCGCTTGCGCGTGGCTTCGGCCACCCGGTTGCACAGCGCGTCGCCCAGCGTGGCACGATCGGTCTTGCACTGTTGGCGCAGCTCTTTCAGGCGCACAGGATCGGACGCCAGTTCTTCAACGGTCGGCACGTTCGTCTGCTTGGGCGTTTCGGATGGGCCGCAGGCAGTCAGCACCACGGCCAGCAAGAGCGGCATTGCCTTCTTCATGATTTGGGTTCCTCGGGGGGATCAGAAATATGACCTGGCGCAGGTCTGGCGACTTCGGGGGAGTCGATGGCCTGCACGCGCTCGACGAAACGGACCAGCGTTTCCGAAGGTTCGCTATCCAGGCGCAGCAAATAGGTCGTGAGCATCGGCGAGCGACCGACCAGCGGCCGCGCGACGACGCCCTTTTCCTGGCTGGCCGCGATATGTGCGGCGCCAGTCAGGCCCAGTGCAAAGCCTGCGGAAACCAGTGCCATCATCAGGTCGCAGGATGCCACCCGTTCGGCGACCAGTGGTTCCATGTCCAAACGGCGCAGCACACGATCAACCTGCCGGCAATGACCCTCGCACGCCTGCGGATCGCACAGCACCAGCGGATAGCGCAGCAGTTCTTCCAATGGAATGCGCTTGTGGGCCAGCAACGGATGCCGTGCCGGCACGGCTACCATCAGAGGATCGTTCCAGACGGGCAAGGCGACGATGCCATCGCCGACTTCATCGGCTCGGGCAAAGCCCACGTCGTACAGGTCATCGTGCAGCCCCTTGATCTGTTGTGCCAGCGGCACCTCGAAGAAGCGGATTTCGACTTCCGGTTCCTCCTGCCGGCACAGCGCCAGCAAGGCAGGTAGCCGCGAAGGCGTGATGCCGTCGGACAAGGCAATGCGCAACTGGCCATGGAAGCCGTTGGCCGCTGCCTTCACGCTGTCGCGCGCCTGCTGCAAGGCGGCGAAGACGCGCGGCACATGATCCAGGAACAGCTTGCCCGCACGGGTTAACCGCGTGCTGCGGGTGGTGCGGGCGAACAGCACCACGCCCAGTTCTTCCTCCAGCTCCTTGATGGCACGCGACAGCGGCGATTGCTCGATATGCAGCCGCTCGGCCGCACGGGCGAAGTGCAGTTCTTCGGCAACGGCCAGGAAGCAGCGAAGGTGTCTTAGTTCCATCGTGTCCTCTGCATTGTCAGAACATCAGCCTTGGCAGCGAGCTACTGCCCTGCAACATCGCCGCCGCCGATGGCCTTGTGGATGGCGACAAACCGCTCCCGCAAGCGGCCGTCGCTGGCAACCTGTTCGCGGCGGGCCTGCAACCAAGTGCGCTGGGCATCGAGTACGGTTGCAAAATCCTCCAGGCCACCGCGATAGCGGGCCTGCGCCCAGGCGTAGGCTTGGGCACTGCTGTCCGTCTTTTGCTGCCACTGGCGCTGCGCCTGCTGTTCGGTGGCGTAACCGCTCAAAGCGTCATCCACTTCATGCCATGCCTTCAACACGGTCTGCTGCCAGGTGATGGCGGCTTCCTGCTGCTGCAACTCGCGCAGTCTGACGGTGGAGCGCCGTCGCCCGCTGTCGAAGATGGGCAGATCCAGGCTGGGGCCGATCGACCATGCGCGCGTGCCCCATTCACCGAAGCGTCCGCTTTCATAGGATTCGGAGCCAAAGTGCGCGCCCAGGCGGATGCCGGGGTACAGGCTGGCTTGGGCAATACCGATCTCGGCGGTCGCCCGATGCAGCCGGGCCTCGGCGGCGCGGATATCCGGTCGGCGGCGTACAAGTTCGGATGGCAGGCCCAGGGCGTAGTCCGGCATGGGCTGCGTCTCGTCAGGCGCTTTGGATGCGGCCAGCATCTGCCGCAGTTCTCCAGGCCGGGTGCCCAACAGCAGGCCGATACGGTTGACGCCCTGAACTTCCTGTTCCAACAGGCCAGGAAGCTGCGCACGCAGCCCTGCCAGTTGCGTGCGCTGGCCTTCTGTGTCCAGGTCGCTGCCCAGGCCGTGGCGCACCTGCGCCTGGATCAGTTCGAGCCGGGTCTGCAATGCTTCGATATCGTCGCGAGCCAACCCGATCAGCCGCTGTGTGGTGCGCAACTCGAAGTAGCTGCGTGCCAGCTCACTGGCGATGCTCAGGCGCGCGGCGTCGAGCAAGGCGGCCGAGGCGTCGATGTCGGCATCGGCCGCTTCTACCGAGCGCCGCACGCGGCCCCACAGGTCTAGTTCCCAGCTCGCGTCGAAGCCAGCCTGATAGAAGGTGTAGGGTTCGCCCAGTACTTCGGCCAGGGCGTCGCGGTTGCCGCCAGCCAATTGATCCAGGACGCGGTAGTTGGCGGCGTACTCGCTGGTGCGCTGGCGGGATGCGCCGGCCTCGATCCCGACAGCCGGCCCGCGCTGTGCTGCCACCGTCTGGCGTTGCACGCGAGCCTGGGCATAGCGCAGCGCGGCAGTCTGCAAGTCGGGACTGGCTTCCAGGGCACGCTGCTGCAAGTGGTCTAGCGTGGCGTCGTCGAAGACGCGCCACCATTGTGCCGAAGGCGACCCTGGCGAGCCGGCCGGCCCAACGACCTCGGCCCCGCCGCTGCGCCAGGAAGACCAATCATCCGGCGCTGGGACGGGCGCGGGTCTGAAGTCGGGGCCGACTGCGCACCCGGTCAGCGCCAGGGCCAGCAGGCTAGGAACCAATGGGCGAAGGGAAAGGAAGATCATGGCATGGCTCCCGTCAGGCAAAGCGGTTGCGGAACAGCCACGCGGCCAGCGGCAAGGTGACGGCGGCTACGGCCAGCATGGGAATGAAGTCGGCGGCCACGTCGGCCAGACCCGCGCCTTCCAGGTACACGCGGCGCACCAGATCGATGGCGAAGCGCAGCGGATTGGCGTAGGTGGCGACCTGCAAGCCATCGGGCATGTTGCGCACCGGCGTAATCAGGCCCGAGAGCAGGATCAGCGGCATCATCAGCACGAAGGCGTAGACCATCGCCTGCTGCATGTTGGCCGACAGCGCGGAGACCGACAGGCCGATGCCCACGCAGGCCGTGGTGAACACCAGCAGCCCGAGGTAAAGCGTGGACACTGCGCCCGCCATCGGGATGCGGAACCAGAACAGCGCGATGGCAAGGATCAGGCTGGCCTGGATCACGCCGACCAGCACCGCCGGCAGCGCCTTGCCGATCAGGATGTCGGTGGGCGTCAGCGGCGTGACCAGTAACTGGTCGAAGGTGCCCTGTTCGCGCTCGCGCGCCACCGACAGCGCCGCCAGAATCAGTGTCTGGATCATGCTCAGCGCCGCGATCAGGCCCGGCACGGTATTCCAGCGCGTCTCCAGGTTCGGGTTGAACCAGGCCCGCGTCTCGATCCGTACCGGGGACAGCATGGCGCCCGGCAGGCGGGCGTTGTAGTCAGCCACCAGCGCGGCGACGTGCCCGGCCGCCATGCCCGCCGTGGTCGAGTTGCGGCCGTCGAGCACCAGTTGCACCGGCGCGTCCTGGCCTGCGGCGATACGCTCGGCGAAGTCGGGTGCGATGTGCAGCACCATCAGGGCCTGGCTGCCGTCGATGACCTTCGCGATCTCGGCGGGCGTGCGCAGCGTGGCGACATGCCGGAACACGCCGGCGGCGTCGAAGCGGGCGATCAGCTCGGTGGACGCCGCGCTGCGGCTCTGGTCGAGCACCGCATAGGGGACGTGGTTGAGGTCGTAGGTGGCGCCGTAGCCGAACATCATGGTCTGCACCAGGACCGGCGCGATCAGGATCACCCGGTTGGCCGGATCTTTAAGAATGGCCAGCAGTTCCTTGCGGCAGAGAAAGCCGATGCGGCGGATGAAGGCGATGAAAGTCTCCATTTCCGTCAGTCCAGGCGCTTGCGCGTGCGCAGTCGTGCCGCGTTGAAGAGGAGCACGGCATAGCCGGCCAGCACCGCCCAGTTCCGCGCGATCATCGGCCAGTGGTCGCCGGCCAGGAACGAGGTCTTGATCAGTTCCATGAACCAGGTCGCCGGCAGGATGGAGCCCACCACCCGCACCGGCGCGGGCACGTTGCGCAGGTCGAACAGGAAGCCCGAGAGCATCAGCGCCGGCAGGAAGCTGGCCAGCACCACGATCTGGCTGGCCAGGAACTGGTTGCGCGTGGCGGCGGAGATCAGCAGGCCCATGCCCAGCGCCACGAACAGGTAGAGCGTCGAACTGACCAGCAGCACGGTCAGCGAACCGTGCAGCGGCACCTGGAACAGCAGCCGCGCCGCCAGCACGCAGAGCGCCAGCCCGAGCATGCCGACCGCGAAATACGGGATGAGCTTGGCCAGCAGGATTTCCATCGACCGCACCGGCGTGACGAACAGCGCTTCGAGCGTGCCGCGCTCCCATTCCCGCGCCACCACCAGCGCCGTCAGGAAGGCGCCCACCAGGGTCATGATCAGTGCGATCAACCCCGGCACCAGATACCAGGTGCTGGTGTTGGCGGCGTTGAACCACATGCGCTCGACCACCCGAACGCCCGGCGGCGCACCGGCCCAACCCAGGCGGTCGGCCTGCTGCTGTTGCCAGTGGGCGATGGCGCCGTTGACGTAGCGCCCCAGCGTGGCCGCACTGTTGGCGTCGGTGCCGTGCAGCAGCAGTTGAATCCGGCCATCACCCGCTGCGAGCCGGCGGGAGAAGTCGGCCGGCACGCGCACGATGCCATCGACCCGGCGTTCGCGCAGAAGTTGCTCGGCCTCGGGAAAGGTGTTGACCCAGGTCGGCGACAGATAGGGCGAACCGGCCAGGCCCGCCACCACGTCGCGCGCCGTGGGCGAGGCATCTTCCAGCACCACGGCCAAGGGGGCGTCGCGCGTGTCCAGCGACAGCCCGTAGCCGAAGATCAGGATCAGCACGATGGGCAGCACGATGCCGATGGCCAGGTTGCTCGGATCGCGCAGCAACTGGCGAAACTCCTTGCGGGTCAGCGCCGCAAGCCGTCGGCGGAAGCTGCCGTGCGATGCATGCGCCTGTCCGCTCATGACACAGCTTCCACATGCCGAAGCTGTGCGCGCGCCTGCTCGACGACGGCGATGAAGGCCGCGTTCATGTCGGCCGCGCCGCCGTCGCCCGCGCGTCGGCGCACGTCGTGCGGCGTGCCGATGGCGAGCAGCGTGCCCGCGTCCTGGATCACGATGCGGTCGCAGTATTCGGCTTCCTCCATGAAATGGGTGGTGACGACGATGGTGGTGCCCGCCGCCGCCAATGCGGTGATGCGGCGCCAGAACGCACGCCGGGCCAGCGGGTCGATGCCGCTGGTGGGTTCGTCCAGGAACAGGATGTCCGGCACATGCAGCAGCGCAGCGGCCATCGCCAGTCGCTGCTTGTAACCGCCCGGCAGGTCGCCGCTGCGCGCATGGGCCTGTTGCGCCAGGTCGTACTGCTGCAGCAGCGTGGCGATGCGCTCGCGCAAGGCCGCGCCCGACAGGCCATAGGCGCCGCCGAAGAACGCCAGATTCTCGGCGACGGAAAGATTGCCGTAGAGCGCGAACTTCTGCGACACGTAGCCGATGCGCCGCCGCGCTGCCGCCCGCGCGGTGCGCAGGTCCACGCCCGCCACGCGCAGATGGCCGCTGCTGGCCGGCAGCAGGCCGCAGAGCATGCGGAAGGTCGTGGTCTTGCCCGCGCCATTGGGGCCGAGCAGACCGAAGATTTCCCCGCGCCGCACGCTGAAGGTGGTGCTGGCGACGGCCGTGAAGTCCCCGAAACGGCGCACCAGGTCGCGGACTTCGATGGCGGGCGTCTGGTCGTCAGGCTCTGGCGGATGGCCGCTGCCGCGCTCGTCCGGCAGGTGTGGCACCTCGGCTGGCTGCTGCGCCCTCAACAGGGTGAGCACACCATCCTCCAGCCGCGCCGGGACGGTCTTGCATGCGGCGTCCCCCAGCAGCGCATGGATGCGTGCCGGGTCGGCATCCGGTCGCTGGATGAAGCGAACCTCGCCACCCTCTGGCACCGCGTCGATGATGCTGGCGGCCGCATCCAGCAAGCGGGCCTGCAACGTGCGGGCCGGCATGCCGGCGGGCGGCGTGGCGATGCGGCACAGCCCCTCCGCCGGTTCGCACAGCGATTGCGGGCGGCCTTCGGCCAGCACCTTGCCGTGGTGCAGCACGAACACCTGGGCGCAGCGCTCGGCCTCGTCCAGATAGGCGGTGCTGACAACGACGCTGAGCCGGTCTTCCTCCACCAGTTGCTGCACGATCTGCCACAGTTCGCGGCGCGACAGCGGATCGACGCCAACGGTGGGCTCGTCCAGCAGCAACAGATCGGGCGATCGCACCAGGGTGCAGGCCAGCCCCAGCTTCTGTTTCATGCCGCCGGAGAGCTGGCCGGCAAGCCGTCCGGTGAAGCGGGCCAGGTCAGTCATCGCCAGCAGGCGCGAGAAACGCTCGCGCCGCTGCGCAAGGGCCACGCCGTGCAAATCAGCGTACAGGTCGAGGTTTTCCTGCACGCTCAAGTCCTCATAGAGGCCGAAGCGCTGCGGCATGTAGCCGATGCGATCCTGCACTACCTGCGGCTGCACGGCCACGTCCAGACCCAGCACATGCAGCGCACCCGCAGTCGGGCGCATCAGCCCGGCAACCAGCCGCAGCAGCGTGGTCTTGCCCGCGCCATCGGGGCCGACCAGCGCCGTCAGGCGGCCGGCCGGGATGTCCAGCGCAACGCCATCGAGCGCCGGGACACCGCTGAACGATTTGACCAGGCCACGCGCCTGTACCACCGGCGCCGCCGTCATGGGTGCCTGCCTCGCGGCGCGTCGAGCGCCAGCGTCACGGTGGCCGGCATACCCAGGCGCAGGCGGTCGTCGGTATCCCGAACACGCACGCGAATCTCGTAGACCAGGCTGGTGCGCAACTCCTCGGTCTGCACCGATTTCGGGGTGAACTCGGCCACCGACGAGATATATCCCACCGTCCCGTCGATGGCTTGATCGGGATGGCTGTCGGTGCTGACCCGCGCCGGCATGCCGGCACGCACATGGCCCAACTGCGGTTCGGTGATATAGGCACGTATCCACTTCGGATCGGCCAGCGCCAACGCGAAGACCGGCTTCTGCGGCGAGGCCATGTCGCCGACCTCCAGCAAGCGCGAGCGGATCACTGCGGCGGCAGGCGCCTTCAATTCGGCTTGCGCCAGACGATGCTCCAGCAACGCCAGTTCCACACGTGTCGCGCGCAGTAGCGCCTCGGCCTCCGCGATGTCTTCGTCCCGTGGCCCCAATCGTGTCAGTTCCAGCGCCTTGCTGGCATCCTGCTTTTGAGCAAGCGCCACCCGTAGCCGGGCGGCGGCCTGTTCGAGTTCCTGTCGGCTGACTGCGCGGCCATCGGTGTCTTGAGCGATGTTGCGCAAACGGTTCAATTCTTGTTGGGCGAGAACCGTATCGGCTGCCGCCGCCTCTGCACGGGCCTGCGCCTGGCCGACTTCCTCCGGCCGAGAGCCGTTGCGCAGGCGCAGCAGCGCTTGCTCCTGGGCTTCGACCGCAGCGCGGGCTTGCTCTACCTGCAAGGCGAGCGTGCGGGTGTCGAGCACGGCCAACACCTGTCCGGGCTGCACCCGGTCGCCTTCCTCGGCGCGCAATTCGTGGATGCGCTCGCTGCCGCCGAAGGCGAGCGAGACCTGGCGGACATCGACATTGCCATATAGCACCAGCGCGTCGTCGGGTACTGTGGAACGGGTCATCCACCAGACTCCAGCCCCCACGAGGGCCAATGCGACGACTCCTGCGATGACCCGCTTTTTCATGATCGGACTCCCTAGACGAGTGCGTGATGGACTCACTATATCTTAAATTCAAATTGAATTTGAACTATTTTCAGGTGAAACTACGAATATGTCGATGAATCACCCAATAAACGGCCGATGAGCAAACCCCGCCGCGCCCCACGCACAGACGGCGATAGCACCCGCGCCAAGCTGCTGGATGCCGCCGGCCGCCTGTTCGCCGAATGCGGCTATGCCGGAGCGGCCAGCAAGGCCATCTGCGAAGCGGCAGGCACCGACCTGGCCGCGATCAACTATCACTTCGGCAACCGCGATGGCCTCTATCGCGCCGTCCTGCATGAAGGTCACAAGCATTTCGTCAGCCTAGAGGACTTAACCGCGCTGGCGCAGTCTGTCCTCTCACCGCAGCAGAAGCTGGAAGCCTTCATCGACGGCATGGTGGCCAGCCTGTTCGATGACAAGGGTTGGCACAACCGTGTCTGCGCACGGGAAATCCTGGCACCCTCGCCGCATTTCGCCAGCCTCATCGGCGAAGGCGTGATGCCCAAATTCCGGCTGGTTGCGGACATACTCGGCGACATCACCGGCATCCCCCCAGGCGACCCGGCGCTGGCGCGCTGCGTGGTCAGCATCATGGCACCCTGCCTGATGCTGCTAGTGATCGACCGCGATACGCCCAACCCATTCCAGGCGCTGCTCTCGCAGCCGGTGGAAGAACTGGCCGCGCATTTGAAACGGTTTGCGGTGGCGGGATTGCTGGCTGAGCGTAGCGCTCGGCAACGCTGAGGCCTGTCACTTCGCAAACAATATCGACGCGATGCAGATGCATCCATCGCTCACGACACCGATAGGCCTCTCTGCCGCCCGATCTCCCATGACACCCCGCCGCTGCGCACGGTCGCGGCGAGCTGCTGCCCCAACCGCTGTTCGATCACTGGTTTCCAAGGCACCAGACTGAAACCCTTGCCGTCATCGAGCATGGCATAGCGCCCGCTGGCGAGCATGACGGAGCGCCGGTAGATGCCGGCCATGCGCTGCCCGTCAGTCACGGGCCGATGCTCCAGGCCGGTTTCGGCGGCAATGTCCTGCGCGACCTGCGCCAATTCCCGATTACGCAGCGTGCCCAGCAGGTTGCGGGCGAGGATCACGCGCTGCCCGCGCCGCTGGGCCAACCCCTGTTCTTCGAGGAAGTCGGCGCGTTGCTGCAAGGCTTGCCTGACGTCGCCACCAAAGCCCAGGTCGCCCAGCCCCTTGCCGCCGCCGATCAACTGCTGATCCAGCCAGGTCGCGCCGATCACGCGCGCCTGCCGCTCGATCGGCAAGTGCGATTTCAGTTCCACGGCGTCACCGCCCAGCCGCTGCGCGTCGTACTGGCGGCCACGCTCGGCCAGGTCGTCCGGCACCTTCCATAGCCCGTCGGCCACGCGCTCCACGATGCCGGCCCGGCGCAGGGCTTCCAGCCGGCGGACATGGGCTGCGACGACTTCCTGCGGGTCGCGGCCGGGCTTGGCCTTGCCCTGCTCGATTCCTAGGTGGTGATCCGTGCGGTACAGACCGTCGCTCGCCAGCGCGGCGATGTTCTTGTCGGCGGCGCGCACCTCGGTGGAACCGCGCACTTCCACCACCGCGCCGGTGGGATAGTTCGCCAGTTCGTCGCGGGCGTTCAAGGCAACGTAGTGAGCCTTGCCGTCAATGCCGTCGATGACCAGATAGCCGCGGTCATGCAACTCGTCGGCCAGCCCCTTGGCAGCGACGCGGCCGACGATGGTGCGGCCGTCGTCGCCAGGTTCGAACACCGCCAGCTCGCGCGGCTGGCCGCTCATGGCCCGCTGCATGGTGCGGATGATGTCGCCACGCTCGCCCAGGGCGCGCAAGGTCTTCTCGGTATCGGCGTGAACCGCCCAGGTGCCAGGCTGCGTCTCGTCGGCCAGGCCCAGGCGCTGCAAGCGTTGCAGGCGGCCGATCAGCAGCAGGCGCTGGCGTTGCAGCCGGGGTTCGTTGAAGCGTTCGATCTGCACCCGGCCATCCTCGCCGGCCTCGCGCTGCAACGTGCGGTCGACGCTCGTCCACCGCTCTTGCTCCACTTCGCGCTGCACGGTTTGCTGGATCTCCAGTTCGGTGCGCGGCCCCAGCCATTCCGTCGCCAGCTCGGCGGCGCGATGCCGGAAGCCGTGGGCGATGTAGTCGCCCGCGATGATGAGGTCTTTGCCGGTGTCGTCGCGTCCGCGCACGATCAGGTGGGTGTGCGGGTTGTCGGTGTTCCAGTGATCGACCGCCACCCAATCCAGCCGCGTGCCCAGGTCGGCTTCCATGCGGTTCACCAGATGCCGCGTGTAGGTGCGCAGGTCGTCCAACTCCGCGCCGTCTTCGGGCGAGACGATGAAGCGGAAATGGTGCCGGTCGTCGGCGGCCCGCTCCTTGAAGGCATCAAGGTCGGCTTCGTCGGTCTGCGGCCCGTAGGCCCGCCCAGGTTCGCCATCGCGGCCGGCGCCGTCGCGCTCGATGTAGCGCAGATGCTTGGCGAGCGATTGCGGGCTGGCATTGCGCTGATTGACCAGCAGGGTCTTGATGGTCACGCGCCGAGACATGGGCGTCAGCTTCGCCCCGGCGAAACGCGCCGCCGTATGGCCGCGCCCCAGGCGCGAGCCGGGCCGCTGGCCTGCGCGTGCGCCGCTGCCACTGCCTGCGGAATGGCGCATCGAGGACTTGCCGCCGCTGGCCTTGCCCGTCTGCTTGAGCACCTTGGAAACGAAGCTCTGGCCCTGACCCTTGCCCCGGTTCTTGGGGGCGCTCGGGCGCACGCGGAAATCGTCGTCACGGCGGTCGCTCATGGCTGCGCTCCCTGCAAGCTCTGGCGTGTCCGGTCGTGCGAAGCACGCGGACATGCCTGCATTGGCGCGGGCCTCGCGCCCCACGCGGCACGACGGCGAAGCCGCTGCGTGCCGCGCCAACCCCATGTGCAGACAGGCTTTCGACGCGGCCCGGTGCCGCGTCCTTTTGTCTTGCCTTCCGCCTTTGCCCCTCGCTGTCGCTCCGGGCATCGGCGGCCCGGCGGCGCTGCGCTGCTTGCAGCCAGCTCGCCGGCGAACGCGCCAATGGCCGCAGGCCGGGCGCGTTCGAGGCAAGACGCCTGTACGTTGGACGGCTGCGCCGGATGTTGCGCGAAGTGCGGCGCGGATGCGCCCGCGCTGCACGCGCGACGACACGGCGGCAGCAGCCGGAACGGCATGCTCGATGGCACGATGAGAGGCACGGCAACGTGCGGCGAATCGGCGGCCATCATGGGCGTGTCTCCAGCCAGACCGGATGCGCGACGCCGATCACGGCGGATGCGCTGACCGGGCCGAAATAGCGGCTGTCGAACGACGCCGGATTGGTCACGCTCAACAGGAACAGCTCGCCCGGTTCGAGGCGGCGGCAAAGCTGCAAGGATGGCAGCGGCCGGCCCAGCCGGTCGGCAGGCAGCGCGGCGGCCGCAGGCACGCCGTCGATGCGTACCTGCCCGGCGACGATGCAGACGTGTTGCGGCGCGACTGCGCCCACACGTTTGAGCAGCGGCACGCGCGTCGGCAGGTAGCCGCGCTTCGCAGCCAGCGTGGCGGCCCTGTCGGGCAGCGGCACCAGCACGATGCTGTCCACGGACAACGGACGTGGTAGCGAGGCGGTGCGCGGGTCGAACGGTTCGATGCGATACCAGCCGACCGCCACGCTGTCGGACGGGTTGTAAGTCAGACGCGGCAGCGGCGACACAAAAGCCGCCCAGGCCAGCGCAGCGAGGCCGACGGCGGCGAAGCCCGCCAGCACGATGCGAGCGCGCAGGCGCGAGCGAGGAAGCGGCGCGGCTTCGGGCGTGCGTGCGATGCTGGAATCAGCGGTCATGGCAGCGCCCTCCCGGCCAGCCAGGCGGCGTGCCGCTCGGCGGTGTATTCGGGCAGCGCCAGGCGGGCCGCCAGACGGTTGCCCAGCGTGCGCCAGTACGCGGGCGACACGTCGATGGCGGCGATGCCTTGCGCGTCGTCGATGCCGTCGATGCGTTCCAGCACGGCACGCACAGCGTTCTCGCCTTCGGCGTGCAGCAGCAAGCGTGCGCCGGGCCGCACGCCGGGGATGCGCTGCACGTCGTCCAGCGGCGTGCCGGCCTGCATCACCATGAGCTGCCAGCGGATCGTGCCGTAGTCGTTTGCTTCCCAGCGGATGCGGCAGAACATCGCGCCCGGCAGGAACACCGCGCAGCGCCGCCAGTGGTCGAGCCGCAGCGTGCGCGCAGGTTCGCCGAAGCGCAGATAGAGCTTGAAGCGCGGCTCGATGTAGGCGAGCGATACGCGGGTCAGCGGCACGTTGCCGGGTCGGCCGGCGAGTGTTGGAAGCGAATGCGGCGGCGTAGCCGTGGCCGCGTTCGCGGCGGTCGCGAGGGATGCGTTCATGGCGTGCTCTCCATGCGGTTCTCGGGAAACTCCCGCTCCAGCAGGCCGCGCAGCAGTTCGGCCACGGTCACGCCCTGGCCGAAGGCGGCGATCTTGATGCGCGCGCGCAGCGCAGGCGTCACGTCGAGCGTCAGGCGTGCGGTGTAGAGGTCGCCTTTGTTGAGCGCATCGGCATCGCCCTGGCGAATCCACGCCTCGGCGTGCGGATTCGCGGGCGGACGTGAGCCGATGCCGACGCGCTTGCTGCGCGGGCCGCTCATGTCGGCCACCGCAGCAGTTCATCGGTGAGCGCGGCGATCTCGCGTGCGGCGGCGCTGTCGGGCGCGGTTTCGCGGGCGAGCCGGCCAGCGGCCACGCTGTCGGCGAAGACGATGCGCTGGCGCACTTCGCTGCGCAGCGCAGGCAGCGGCTGTTCGGCTAGCGATTGCCGTGCTTCCCTGCCGATGATGGTGGTACTGACGCGCCGGTTGATGACGAAGGCCGCGCGCAGCGCAGGCCGAAAGACTTGCGCCTCGCGGATCAGCGCCACCATCTCGGCGCTGGCCCACAAGTCGTAAGGGCTGGGCTGCACCGGGATCAGCACGCGCTCGGCCGCCAGCAGCGCGGAGCGCGCCAAGGCGGCGATGCGTGGCGGCCCGTCGATGATGACGTGATCTGCGCGGCGGGCGAGTTCTGGCGCTTCCTGGTGCAGCGTTTCGCGGGCCAGGCCCACGGCGCTGAACAGCCGTGGCAAGCCCTGCTGGCTTCTGCGCTGCGTCCAGTCCAGCGAGGAACCCTGCGGGTCGGCGTCCAGCAGGATGACGTGCAGACCGCGCATCGCCAGCTCGCCGGCGATGTGGGTGGCGAGTGTGGTCTTGCCGACGCCGCCTTTCTGGTTCAGCAGCGCGACGATCATTGCGTGGCCCTCCACGCTGGAAAGCCAGGCTTTGCCTGCCGTGCGAAACGCTGTCCGCCGTGCCGTCTGGTGGTTGTCCACCGAAGCGGCGCGCTTCTACTAAAAGTTAGAGATTTATAGTTAGGTAAGTTAGAGGGGACGCAAACCCGCGCCGTTACTGGCTTTGCGGCGTTTTCGTACTCCTGATAGCACGAGGGTCGTACTCCTGATAGCACGATACCCGGTACTCCTGATAGCACGAGGCCGTCCACAGCTTTTACCGCAGTTATCCCCGTGCCGTTGAAGGCACGGGCCGGAATGTCAGCAGTTCCAGCTTTTCGTCCGGCATCGACTCGATGCCCAGGACGTAGCCGGGCAACGACTGCCGCGCAACCAGCACGCGCAGGTCGTAGGCGAAGTCCGAGAAGCGCGCCGCGCTGCCGGACTTGCGGTGCAGGTGCCGGAAGTCGAATTGCCAGCCGTGTTCCTGCCGCCCGCCGTGCTTGCGCACGAGGCGGTACAGCCAGCGTTCGATGCCGCCTTTCAAGCGGAAATAGGCCGGGTCGATGGTCAGCACCAGGGCGGCGTCGAGCACGCCGGCATAGAACCAGTCCGGCAGGATCAGCTCGATGCCCAGCGGCGTGCCGCTGGCGTCGGCCAGCTCGCGCCATTCGTTCACCCACGAAAAGCGGTGCAAGCGCCGGCCGGTGGTTTCGCGGATGGAAGTCGCCACGCTGGTCGATTGCAGCCGGTCGAGTGCAGCTTTCAAGCGCTGATAGTCGTTGAGGGACGTGCCGCGCCCGATGAAGCGCAGGATCTCGTAGGGCGTGGCGTGTATCAAGCGCGACGGGCGAATGCCCGCGTCGCGCGCCTCCACGATCTGCGAGGCCGCCCAAATCAGAACGTCGGCATCCCATATCGTGGCGATGCCATGCTCGGCCGTGCCTTCCACGCGGATGGTGATGTTCCCGCTGCGGAAGTCGATCGGCGCGGTGCGCCGCGACTTCGCCAACGAGAAGAACGGAAAGGCCATCAAGTCCTGACTGTCGCGCGGCGCCATGCCGTCGCCCGGTAGCGCACGGAACAGGTCGAGCTGTTCCCGCTGCTGCGATCGCTGCCCCGGTGGCAGCGATGGGCTGGACATGACGATGGCCACCGGCGAGCCGACGATCAGCGGCCATCACGGTAGTCGCCCGCATGACGCTCGGCATATTCCGGGTCGGACGTGGCCTCGTAGCTGCGCTGGTCGGCCCAGGCATCGAGGTCGGCCACCGCGTACATGACGCGGCGGCCGAACTTGCGGAACTTCGGGCCGCCGCCCATCACGCGCTGTTTCTCCAGCGTGCGCGGCGACAGCCGCAAGTATTCGGCGGCTTCGTCGTTGGTCAGGTAGCGTTGGGGCTGCACGGGCGCAGCGACAGCAGCGGCGGCAGGCCGCAAGGGAGCGGGTCGCATGGGATGTACCTCCATCAAGCCCGGCCACACCACGCGGCCGGATAGAGGCACTTTCAAGAAAGCAAGGCTTCCTGCTCAGGGACGTTTTGCAGGGGATGCAGCGCGTCCCTGTGCAACGGGCGGAAGCTGTGCAAGGCGGCGGTAGCCGCCGCGCATCAGCGCATCGCCCCGGCGTACCAGCCGGCGAACGCGGGCGCGCAAGGCGCTGTCGGCGTACCAGTCGTCGGCGACGGCATCGACGCCGAACAGCCCTTCGGCCACGTCGCGCAGGGATGCGCCCGCAAGGGTGCCATCGAGCGCCTGGAGCGTGTTCAACTCCAGCAGCGCAGTGGGTGTCGGCCGCGACCGTGCCGTTCCCGCCGGCGCTGCATCGCCAGCGGCGGCCAGCTTGTCCAGTTCGGCCGCCAGCGCCTGATAGCGTCCGCAGGATGCGGCGCAGGCGCGAATGGCATAGGCGTAAGCCATGCCGTCGGCCAGGCCGGGAGCGATCACCAGCCGCAGGCAGCAGCCCGGCCAGCGTGTCAGCAGCACCAGGCGCTTGCCATCGTGGATCAGGTGCTTCTGGCCGGGGAGGCGCCAGAACGCGAAGGCCACCGCGTCGGGTGGCGGGTCGGCGTCCGGGTAGAGCTGCACCACCGCATCGTGATCGGGGAACCAGGCCGGATGCGCGTCGCGCGCATCCAGGGCGGGATCTTCCAGCAGGCGCAGTCCCCAGCGCCCGGCGGCCTCTGGCCGGCGGCGCCGGCGCAGCCAGTCGCGGCGGTAGTCGGGGTGGCGACGCAGGTATTCCCACGCCAGCGCGGGGCCGTCGAGGTGCAGCGTGTAGAGATACGCGGCGGTCGGATACCAGTGTTCGGCGCTCGGGTCAGCCATGACGCAGCCTCCTGTCATTCAGCAGGAACGTCGCCACGGATTCCGCCGTGCGGGAGCTATCGAGTCGCCATCAAGTCGTCATCGAAATCGGGATAAGCTGTAACTGCTGGTGTCAAGACTGATTCGCTCCAGGGCATTGCGGAAATCGTCTGAATGCGACGGCTGCGCCGCCACGAAAATGGCGCGCAGCATGAAGCACCGTGCAGCAGCCCGCGCCAAAGATCATGACTGTTTGCATCAGAAGCGCACCACTTCGGTGCAAGAGTGTGGATTCAGACCAATCAGGTCTTGGGTAAGACTGAAATAGTCAGAATGCGCTGTCGTTGGCTGGGGGTTGGTTAGTCGGTGATCGAGCCGTTTTCCTCGGCCAGCCGCAGGTACTCCGACAGCGGCCGCGCCGGCTGGAAGTAGCGATCGCGCATCACCGGTTGCTGGTGCGGCCCAACGATGGACGCCAGATCGGACAGCTTCACATGGCCCAGGCCGGGCATGCCTATTCCCAGGTCGATCAGTCCCCATGCCGTATCGCCATCGGCCGGGTCGAGCGCGGCCAGCAGCCAGGTGGCGTGCGCGTCAGGGGTGAACAGTCGCACCGCCGGCATCGGGTCGATGCCCCGGTCAGCGGCGCGTGCCGCGCCGACGGCGAGCAGTTGCGCCCGCTGTTCAGCGGTGACGAGCGGCTGGGTCATGGCCCGAATCCCCACGCATCCGAGGATGCACGGATACGATTTTCCATCGAAGCGCGGAACCGCCGAAGCGGATGCGTGCTTTGGCGGGAAAGCACGAAGGCGCAAGCCATCGAATGCGTACATGCACGGAAACGCAGAAGCGGAATTACGCAGGTCAGGAAAGACACGGATGCGACTCCCCGGTTCCGGTGAAATCCGCAGTTGCGGATTTCAGCAAAAGCACGGAAGCGGACTAAATTACTGCCATGAGTTAAAGATAACGTGGTTTTAATTGTCCCGCGACTGGACGCTTCTGTCCATGCAGAAGCGATCCGTTCAACCCGGCCGACCGGCCGGTGCCACCACCTTCGATGCCGAGCTGGCGCAAGCCTTCGGCGCGGCGGTGCGTGCGCTGCGGATGGAACGCGGGATTGCGCAGGAATCGCTGGCCAACCTAGCTGGCATCGAGCGTTCCCATATGGGCAAGGTCGAGCGTGGCGAGCACATGCCCACGCTGGCGATCATCTTCAAGATCGCCAGCGCGCTTAGTTGCAGTACCGCCGTGCTGATGGCCGCGACGGAAAGCCAGCTCGCGTCCGTGTCCGAGACGTAGGCTGAGGGTCGGCAGGGAATCGTTACGTACAGGGCCAAAAACCACCTAAGCGATTGAAACGCAATGATAATTGCCTTGTCCCGATAGCGCATCTCCCCGTCTATGGGGCCTGTTCAAGGACTTTCGCTGTATAGCTCAGCGGCGCCACTTCCCTATCAAGGTCGAGATGGTAGTCGCCGAAGCGGTTGATGTGGCTGGTCCGAAACGGCGACAGTCCGGCCAGGATCTCGGGCGTCAGTTCAACTCCCTCCTTCCGCATCTCAGCCAAGGTCCGGCTCATGCCTTCTACGTTGTGGAGGATGATCATGTTAGCGACCAGCTGGCTGAACTTGATGATCTTGCGCTGCTCGTGTTGGACGTTCTCAGCAATGATCCCCTGGCTGCCAAAGAACACCCATTTTACGAAGCCGTTGTACTCCTCGCTCTTGTTGGTCGCAGCATGGATCGTTTTCCGAATCTCGTTGTCATCGATGTAGCGCAGCAAGAACAGCGGTCGGACGGCCTTGCCAAGTTCCCGGAAGGCGAAGTACAGCTTGTTCTTCCGGCTGTAGGTGCCCAGCCGGCGCAGGATCGAGGACGCGGTGATCTTCCCCAATCGGATCGAGATCACTACCCGCAGCATGTCGTGGAGATGGGTGGCGATCAGTTGCCAGTCGATGCTGTCTCCGAACAGTGCCTGGATGTTCTTATAGGTCCTGCCAGGTTCAGGCTGGAAGAATGTGAGATCCTTGATGTTTCGTATCCTGGGCATCAGCTGGATGCCCAGCATGTGGGCCAAACCGAAGACCGGATAGCTTTGGGCCTGCGTGTCGCCATGGACGATCTCGGGCTGGATGTCGGACGTGTTGGCCAGCAGGCCATCGAGGATGTAGATGCCCTCGTGCACGCCACAGGGAATGAAGTGGCTGAACAGCGCCACGTATTTGTCGGACACATGGTAGTAGCCGATGCCGCCGTAGCCGCCGTAGCGGATGTGGTACTCCGACAGCAGGTTGTCCTCGTACACGCTCCACTTGGTGCCATCTGCTGACGCGCTCTTGCCGCTGCCCCAATAGCCCGGCAGGTCAAATTTGTTGTAGGTATTGATGACCTCCACGATGGCCTTCTCAAGGACATCTTCGGTCACGTATTTGAGGTTGAGCCAAGCGACCTGGCGACGGCTGAAGCCCTTGATCGACCGCGCCGTCTGCGTCGGACCCAAGTTGCAGCCATAGCAAAACAGCGTGGTGATCACCCGTCGAGGGAGATCTTCAACCTGGCTCTCGGTGCCGGCGATCGGACGGAAGAATCGGTGCAGATCCAGCCATTGGCTGGCGTCGATCAGGACATCGACGATGCTGGACTCCGGGAGCCGTTCGGCGATGAGGCGGTCCACGGTGGCAATGGCGCTTGAGACCTCGGCGCGTTGCCCCTTCCGCAGTACCAGGCGTCCTTCCAGAATGTCCGCATGAACATTCTCGGGGAAACGCTCGTCAACTTCGTCGGCCAAGTCGGTCAGTTGTGCGCGCAACCCGGCCACGAAAGTCGCAGCGTCGGTGGGCAAGCCTGACACCTGGCCATAGGCTTCCAGTTCCTGGGCCAAGGTGGCTTCATCGACCAGCTGCTCGCGGTAGTCGTCAAATCGTTCGCTGCTCGGGATGAAGAGATCTCCCGACTTCAGTTCGTCCTTGACCTGCACCAGCACGGCCAGCTCGAAGTACTTACGGTGCATCCAGCCGGCGCCTGCCGCGCTGGCCCGCTTGCCAAACACGTGCTGACGCCAGAGCTTGGACATCCAATCGAAGTCCTTTTCCGGGTCCAGGCCGAGGGATGCGACCTCGATCAGCTCACGGCGTTGGTTGCGCAGCGACAGCACCGCTGCAATCAACGGCTCCATGCCGGCATCGTGGCTGGTTGCCCGCAAGTTCATCAGCTCCAGCCCATTGAACAGCAGCGGCCTGACCGCGCCGTAGGGTTGCAGCATGAAAGGCAGATAGTTCTTTCCTGCGTATGCCATATGTTCTTCGCATTCGGCCAACAAGGTCGACACTTCCGCTTCCAGACTGTTATCGATGGCATCCACGCGCTGACTATCGCTGCCGTCGAGCTGATAGGCCTGCAGGATTTCCTTGAGCTGGCCGATCAGGAAGTCGGCCCGCTTGGCATGTTCGAGCTGGTAGGCCAGCAGCTTTTGCTGGGCCGTGTTCTCCAGCCCGCGCACCTGCTTGATGAACAGCTCGGCTGCGTCATCCAGCGTCTTGGCATGCTGGGCGCGAATGAAGATGGTGGCCAACGCATAGCGCTTGTCCGGAGCCAATTCGGCCAACTCGCTGGCGTCGTACGCACGAGCCATTGCACGGAATTGCTTGAGCTTGGGCACCGGCACATCGATGGGAGGCAGTTGCTCGGCCAACTGCTGCAGCATGCGGATGTGCTGCAGATAGAACCGGACCTCCTTGTTGGTCGGGCGGCCAGGCTCGCGCTTGAGCGAGTGCCAGCCGGTGAACCTGGACCCTTCCGGTGCGCGCAGCAGTTCATCAATGAGCGTGCGCGTGGCAGGCGTCAGTGCATGGCTGATGCTGCGGTAGTACCCCAAATTGACCCGCTCGCGGGCACCGATGGCGGCCAGCTCCAGGGTGCGGAAGCCAGGCAGTTCGTAGCGATGGTGCACCAGCTCTTCAAGCAGGACGTTCACGATGTCTGGGATGGTGTGCTTGGTCTGGGCTGCGGCGGTGGCCACCGTATCCAGCCAAGCCAGCCCCGACTTGTCCAAGGGACGTACCCCAATGAACTTCCGAAGTTGTGGCATATGCCGGCGCTTGCTGCCGGAGACGTCATAGCGTTCGAGCTGGTCGGAGGCCAGCACCCGGCCGAGACGTGCGGCCTTGGCGATGTGCTGCCGGATCCGCTCAGGCACCTCCGCCGACAGCGTGAAGTAGCCTAAGCGTTGGAAGAGCTTGAGATGGATCAGTACCGCCAGCTGCGGACCCGGCTGGGCAGTCAGCTGCTTGGCAAAGGCGATTTCAGCTGCGGTAGGGGTATAGACCTCCTCCAGTTCCTTGGCGGTGGGATCAGGCTTCAGTCGCGGGTAAGCGGTCTCGTGAAGGGTAGCCATTGGATCCGGAGGTTGTGAGGGGAATCAGTCCCAGTGCCGGCCGTCGTCTGTACTGAGTGACGCTTCCAGGAAACACTGGTGCGTATCGGCCATGCGGTGCATGTCATCGAGCAACGTGGCCAGGATTTCATCCAGATCCCGGTCGGGATCGGTGGGAACAGTCAACCGGTACTCGCTGCTGGCGGTGTTCAGGCGCATAGCCTGGAACGGGGCCAAGCAGATCTCTTCGATCCGGCCTCGGGCCCTGGCCGCGCCGCGGCCGGCGCGGGCAAACGGGGTCAGCACCAGGCGTAGGCGCAGCTGCAGGGCAGATTTGCCCTCGGGCGCCGGCAGCACCATCGTCGGAGCTGGCGCGGTTGGGCTGGGCAGGCTCGCTTCAATGCGATCCCGGGCGAACGGGTCACGCCCGTCCAGGTAACGCATGGCCGAGTGCACATTGCGCCAGCCCACGTACTCCATCAGCGCCTTCATATCCCAGCCTTGGTCGTTGGCCCAGCTGGCAAACCCGCGGCGCAGCGAGTGGCTGCTGTGGAGCCCAGCATCGGCAAACCCGGCACTGGCCAGCAACTCGCGCAGCAAGCGCACCAAACTGTTGGGATGCAGGCCCTCGGCGCTCACCTGGCCCCATTGGTTAACCGCCCGAAACACCGGCCCTTCGTGCAGGTCGGCCGCCTGCAGCCACGTCTGGGTCGCCTCCACCGGACACAGCCGCGACAACGCTGGCACTTTGTAGGTGACGCCGGCGGCCTGCCTATCGCCCTTGCTGCGCGGCAGGAAGCAGGTCATCCCCTGTCCCGGCACCAGCGTGAGATGGGCCACTTCCAGCCGCAGCAGTTCATCGCCGCGAAAGCCACGCCAGAATCCGAGCAGCACCAGCGCTCGGTCCCGTTGGTGGCGAAGCGCTGCCGCTCCATCGCCCCGGGCATGCGCCGCAGCGATCGCGGCAGCCAACCAGTCATCGAGCTCGACCAGCCGCCGAATCTGCAGCGGCGCGGCTTGCTTGACCTGGCCCGAGTGCAGGGTCTGGATGCCTTTGAAAACCTTGCGCACCAGCGGCGACCGGGTCGGGTCGACAAAGCCGTGGTCGCGGTGCCAAGAGGCAATGGCGGCCAGCCGGTGGCGAAGGGTGCTGGTGGCCAGGGTCTGCGCATACGCGGCCAGGTAGCGGGCCACGCTGTCCGGTGTCGCTGGGAGGTGTCCTTGCCACTCGACTTCAAAGTGCCGCAGCGCCGACGCATAGCTGCGCACCGTGTTCTGGCGCGTGGCCGCATCGAGGTAGCGGTCCAGTTCGGTCACTGGCGCGTGGCCTCCACCGAGGCCGGCTGCCGCAGCGTTGACAGGATGGTGCATTCAGCCCGCTGCCCGCCGTGGCAACTGGCAATCACCCGTTCCAGCTCGCTTGCCATGCGCTGCAGGTCGGCCATGCGCGCCCGCACGTCGGTCAGATGGCTGCGGGCCAGCCGATCCACGTCCCCGCATGAAAGCTCTTCATCGCCCGCCAACTGCAGCAGGCTGCGGACCTCCTCCAGGCTGAAGCCCAGGTCCCGGCCGCGCGCAATGAAGCGCAGTCGCTCGATGTCGGCCGGGCCATAGACCCGGTAGCCATTGCCCGAGCGCCCCGGGCGCGGCAGCAGGCCGATCCGCTCGTAATAGCGGATGGTCTCCAGATGGCACCCACTGGCGTCGGCAGCCTCACTGATTTTCATTCGTAGTACGCTTGACTCCGTAGTAGCTACGGACTTTACCCTCACCGGCTGTGTCATGCCAGCGTCCCGCCCGGGCCCGGCTTCCTTGCGAATGGAGATGTTCCGATGAGTGATTGTGGCTGCCACCACGAGGCCAAGAATGCGCAGGAGCAGCGCGTCCTTTGGATCGCCTTAGCATTGAACGCGGCGATGGCCGTGATCGGCGGCATCGCCGGCTGGATTGCCCATTCCACTGGCCTACTGGCCGACGCTCTGGACATGCTGTCCGATGCCACCGCCTATGCCATTGGCCTGGTCGCTATCGGGCGCACGGCGCGCTTCAAGGCCAATGCCGCGTGGGTCAGCGGCAGCGTGCTGCTTGTGCTGGGTGTGGGCGTGTTGGCCGAGGTCGGCCGCCGCGTAATGTTCGGTGCCGAGCCGGTCAGCGGCTGGATGATTGGCACCGCCCTGCTGTCGCTGGTGGTCAACGTGACGGTGCTGCGCATGCTGGCGCCGCTGAAGTCCGGCGAGGTGCACCTGCGGGCGACCTGGTTGTTCACCCGCGCCGATGTGGTGGCCAATGTTGGGGTGATCCTGGCCGGCCTGTTGGTGTGGTGGTTGGCTAGCCCGTACCCGGATTTCGTGATCGGCGCCCTGATCGGTCTGTATGTGATCAAGGAAGCCTTCGAGATCCTGGGTGATGCCCGCCGGGCACGTGCCGACGCGCGCAAGACCCCTGCATGACCGCCCGTGGCCGGCTGCGGACGGGCCTACGCTGGCTGCTGCTGGCGCAGCTGGCGATGGGTTTGCTAGTCCAGCCGGTCTTGGGTCTGGCGAGCGAACTGCACGTTCACATCCATCCGACCATTGCCGCCCATGGGCCGGCAGTGGTCGCACCAGCACCTGAGCGTGGCATCGGCGCCGCCTTGCACCGGCTTCACCAGCTGGCGCTGTGCTGCAGCCAAGCCGCACAGCCCCCTGAGATCCTGCTGTCCGTTGCGGACATCGGCCGGCATTTGTCGGTGATGCACGTCAACACGGTCCCGTATCCGCACGAGCAGCCGGTCGCGCCGTTCCGGCCTCCGATCGCAGGGTGATCTCCGCCGGCAGCGCCGGCCTAGCGACCTGCTGCTGTGCGCGGTTGGTGATCGTTTGTTGATGTCGAAACCCTTCGGAGTACTTCCATGCATGTGCGATTGGCGGCCTTGGCCGCATGGCTGCTGCTGACTGCGGCGACAACGCCGGCGGCAGCGGCCGAACTGATGACCTTGGACGACGCGTTCGCGCGCGTGGCCCAAACCCACCCCGAGCTGCGCTTGGTCGATGCGCGGGCCACCGTGCTCGCTGCCGAGCGCGACCAGGCGGTGCAGCGCCCACCGTGGACGCTCGGTGCCGAGGTCGAAAATGCGTTGGGCACTGGCGCGGCCCGCGGTCTGGACAGCGCCGAGTTGACCTTGAGCCTGAGCTCGGTGCTGGAGCGCGGCGGCAAGCTCGACGCCCGGCGCACCTTGGCCCAAAGCCGGATTGATGCACTGGCCGTGCAGCGCGAGACCGGGCGGCTGGACTTGCTCGCCGAGACGGCGCAGCGCTATTTGGCCGTTGTCGGTGCCGACCGGCAACACAGCCTGGCGGACATGGATGTTGGCCAGCGCCAGCGAACCGTGGCCGCTGCCCGGCAACGCCTGCAGGCCGGCGCTTCACCCGAATCGGTGCTGCTCACCGCGCAGGCAGCGCTGGCGCGGGCCGAGCTGACGCGTGATCGGGCCGAGCAACAGCGATTGGCCGCCCGTCAGCATCTGGCCGCGCTGTGGGGCGAACGTACTCCCACCTTCGAGGTGGCTCCGGCCGATCCGATGGCCCTGCCGGCGATCGCCTCCATGCAGACGCTGGCCGATGAGCTGGAGCGGACTCCGGAACTGGCGCAGTTTGCCGACGCCCGACGGATCGCGCAGGCACGACTGCAGCTGGCACGTTCAGCGGCCTCACCGGACCTGTCCTGGCAGCTCGGCGTGCGCCGCCTGCAGGAGACCGACGACACTGCACTGGTCGCTAGCATGTCCATACCGCTGGGCAGCCGCAGCCGCGCACAGCCAGAGATCCGCGCCGGCGAAGCCGAGCTGGAGGTCCTGACGATCGAGCGCGAGGCCAAGGGCCTGTCGCTGTACTCCACGCTGGTCGAGGCCCATGGCCGCTACACCGTGGCGCAGGCCGAGGTGGCGCGGCTGCAAGGAGACGTACTGCCGAAGTTGGCCCGGGCCGAGCAGGCTGCCGAGCGGGCCTATCGCGCCGGCGCGATCAGCTATCTGGAATGGGCACAGTTGCAATCCGAACGCACGGCCATGGCCCAGCAGCAGCTTGACGTCGCCTTGGATGCGCAGCGCGCCCTGATCGAAATTCAACGACTGACCGGCCAGGCGCTTGTCACGCCGCCGGCGGCCGCTTCCACCGGAGAGACCCCATGAATCGCTTTTCCTGGACCGCACTGGGCATGGCCCTGATGCTGGCCGCCTGCAACGCGTCGACCCCCAACGAAGCCTCTGAGGGCGGCGCCGCCGCTGAGGGCGAAGAGCACGGCGAGCACGAGGAAGCGCCGCTGGAAACCAAGATTGCCGCCAAGGCGGCGCAGGCGGCGGGTATCCAGGTCGCGCCGGCAGGCCCCGGTGAGATTGCTGACGAGCATGAGGTGCAAGGGCTGCTCACCCCCATCGATGGGCGCATCGCGCAGGTCACTGCACGCTTCCCCGGACCGGTCCGCTCCGTGCGAGCCGGCGTGGGCGATCAGGTACGGGCCGGCCAGGCACTGGCCACGGTAGAGAGCAATCTGAGCCTGACCACCTATACCGTCACCGCGCCGATCAGTGGCGTGGTCATGGCGCGTACGGCCGCTGTGGGCATGGCGGCTGCTGAGGGCGCGCCACTGTTCGAGGTCGCCGACCTGTCCACCCTGTGGGTGGACCTGCACATCTTTGGGGCCGACGTCCAGCACATCGGTGCCGGCGTACCGGTGACGGTCACCCGCTTGAGCGATGGCGTCACCGCGCAGACCACCTTGGAGCGCGTCCTGCCCGGCACCGCCACGGCCAGCCAAAGCACCATTGCGCGCGCCACCGTGGCCAACACCGATGGCCTGTGGCGGCCGGGTTCGGCGGTCAAGGCGCGGGTCACCGTGGATCGCCAGTCGGCGGCACTGGTGGTGCCGATCACCGCGCTGCAGACCGCAGAAGACCAGGACGTGGTCTACGTGCAGCAGGGAGAGACCTACCACACCCGGTCGGTCAAGCTGGGGCGCCGCGACGCTGAGCGCGCCGAAGTGCTGGAAGGGCTCAAGGCCGGTGAACAGGTGGTGGTGGCCCAGAGCTTCCTGATCAAGGCCGACATCGAAAAATCCACCGTCGAAGAAGACCATTGAGGCCCGCCATGCTCGAACGCCTCATTGGGCTGTCCATCCGCCATCGCTGGCTGACGCTGGTGTTCACCGCTGCGCTTGTTGCGCTGGGCGTGTGGAGCTACCGTCACCTCTCAATCGACGCCACGCCGGACATCACCAACGTCCAGGTCCAGATCAACACCCAGGCCCCGGGTTACTCACCGCTGGAGGCCGAGCAACGGGTCACCTTTGCCATCGAAACGGCCATGGCCGGCCTGCCCAAGCTGGACTACAGCCGCTCACTGTCACGCTACGGGCTCTCCCAAGTCACTGTCGTGTTCAAGGACGGCACCGACCTGTACTTTGCCCGCCAGCAGGTCGCCGAGCGCCTGCAGCAAATCGCTTCCCAGCTGCCCGAAGGATTGGACCCGGAAATGGGGCCTATCTCCACCGGACTGGGCGAGATCTTCATGTACACCGTGGAGGCCGAGCCCAACGCTCGCAAGCCCGACGGCACCCCGTACACGGCCACGGATCTGCGCACCCTGCAGGACTGGGTGATCCGGCCGCAGCTGCGCACCACGCCCGGCGTCACCGAGGTCAACACCATCGGCGGCTTTGAGCGGCAGATCCACATCACCCCCGACCCGGCCCAGTTGGTGGCGCTGGGCTTCACGTTGAACGACGTGGTCGCCGCGGTCATGCGCAATAACCAGAACATCGGCGCCGGCTACATCGAGCGCAACGGCCAGCAGTTCCTGGTGCGCGTGCCCGGCCAGCTGGCCAATCTGGAGGCGATCGGCAACATCGTGCTGGACCGGCGCGATGGCGTGCCCATTCGGGTGCGCGATGTGGCCAGCGTCGGGGAAGGCAAGGAGCTGCGCACGGGCGCGGCCACCCAGAACGGCCATGAGGTCGTGGTCGGCACCGCCTTCATGCTGTTCGGCGCCAACAGCCGGGAGGTCTCCCAAGCGGCTGCGGCCAAGCTGGACGCCGCCAACGCCAGCTTGCCCCCGGGCGTGCATGCAAAGGCCGTGTATGACCGCACCGCGCTGGTGGACCGCACGATCAGCACGGTGTCCAAGAACCTGATCGAGGGCGCGCTGCTGGTGGTGGTGGTGCTGTTCCTGCTGCTGGGCAATGTGCGCGCTTCGCTGATCACCGCCGCAGTGATTCCGCTGGCGATGCTGTTCACCATCATCGGCATGGTCCGTGGCGGCGTATCGGGCAACCTGATGAGTCTGGGTGCGCTGGACTTCGGCCTGATCGTGGACGGGGCGGTGATCATCATCGAGAACTGTCTGCGCCGGTTCGGGGAGGCGCAGCACGCGCTGGGCCGCCAGCTCAACGATGAAGAGCGCTATGACCTGACCGCCTCGGCCACCGCCGAGGTGATCCGTCCCAGCCTGTTTGGCCTGGGCATCATCGCGGCGGTCTACCTGCCGATCTTCGCGCTGTCCGGGGTGGAAGGAAAAATGTTCCACCCGATGGCGATCACGGTGGTGCTGGCCCTTACCGGTGCCATGGTGTTGTCGCTGACCTTTGTGCCGGCAGCGATCGCCACCTTCCTGCGCGGCCGCGTGGCTGAGCACGACAACCGCCTGATGCGCTGGTCGCGGGCCCGCTATAGGCCGCTGCTGGATTGGGCGCTGCGTCGGCGCGTGGTGGTGCTGGCCGGCGCGGCCGTGCTGGTGGTGGGCTGTGGCGTGCTGGCCACCCGCCTGGGCTCGGAGTTCGTGCCGAGCCTGGATGAAGGCGACATCACCTTGCAGCCCATGCGTATTCCCGGCACCAGCCTGGAGCAGTCGGTCGCCATGCAGGAAACGCTGGAGAAGCGCTTGGCCCAGTTCCCGGAGGTAGCCAACATCTTCTCCAAGATCGGCACCGCCGAGGTGGCCACCGACCCAATGCCGCCATCGATGGCCGACACCTTCCTGATGCTCAAGCCCCGCGACCAGTGGCCCGATCCGCGCAAGCCCAAGGCCGAGCTGGTGGAAGAGCTGGAGGAGGCGGCCAAGGAAATCCCGGGCAGCAACTACGAGTTCACCCAGCCCATCCAGATGCGCACCAACGAGTTGATCTCCGGCGTCCGTTCGGATGTGGCGGTCAAGGTCTACGGTGACAACCTGGACCAGCTGACGCGCCTGGCCAGCCGGGTCGAGCGGGTCATGCGCAGCGTCCCCGGCGCCGAAGACGTCAAGGCCGAGCAGGTCTCGGGCCTGCCGCTGCTGACCATCACGCCGGATCCGGCGGCATTGGCACGGTATGGCCTGAACCCGGGCGATGTGCAGGAAACGGTGGCCACCGCCATTGGCGGCAGTGTCGCAGGCCAGTTGATTGAAGGGGACCGTCGCTTCGACCTGGTGGTGCGCCTGCCCGAATCGCAGCGCCAAGACCCGGCCGTGCTGGCAGATTTGCCGATTCCGCTGCCGGCAAGCACCAGTGTCGACGAGTCCAGCCGTCTGGCCGCCGGCGCCAATGGAGGGCCTCGTACGGTGCCACTGCGGGAAGTGGCGAAGATCCAGGTGGAACGCGGGCCCAATCAGATCAATCGCGAAAACGGTAAGCGGCGCGTGGTGATCACCGCCAACGTGCGGGAACGCGATCTGGGCGGGTTCGTCGGCGAGTTGCGCACGCGCATCGGCCAAGATGTCACGCTTCCAGAGGGCTACTGGATCGATTACGGCGGCACTTTCGAGCAGCTGATCTCGGCCACCCAACGCCTGGGGGTGGTCGTTCCGGTGACGCTGGCGTTGATCTTCGCCCTGCTGTTCATGGCCTTCGGTTCGGCCAAGGACGCGACCATCGTGTTCAGTGGTGTGCCACTGGCGCTGACCGGCGGTGTGCTGGCGCTGGCCCTGCGCGGGATTCCGCTGTCGATCTCGGCCGGCGTGGGCTTCATCGCACTGTCGGGCGTGGCCGTACTCAACGGCCTGGTCATGATCGCGTTCATTCGCCGCTTGCGCGAACAGGGTGATCCGCTGGACGAGGCGGTACGCGACGGCGCCCTTGGCCGGCTGCGGCCGGTGCTGATGACCGCCCTGGTAGCCTCGCTTGGGTTCCTGCCCATGGCCTTGAATGTCGGTGCTGGCTCGGAGGTGCAGCGGCCGCTGGCCACCGTCGTCATCGGCGGCATCGTCTCATCCACCGCATTGACCTTGTTGGTGCTGCCGGTGCTTTATCGTTGGCTGCATCGCGACCGCGCTCCCCGCGCCGGCAGCACTGCTTTGGAGTCTTCGGCACCATGAACGAGCTCAACCTGGAACAGGTGCGTGCGGCGATGTTTACCGACCCGGGCGTGAAAGCGGTGGACGACCTGCGGGGTTCACCCCCGTTTTCACGGACACTTACGAGAAGGCCGATCAAGGCCATGAG
>NZ_CAUQPH010000033.1:0-34804 GCF_963519925.1 uncultured Stenotrophomonas sp.
GCCCAGCTGGTAGCGGGTGTGCAGCATCACCGCCAGGGTCGACCAGAACGCACTGAAGCCCACCGCCAGGAGCCCCTGCGCGAGCATCGCGCGGCGCAGCTGCGGTTGCCCGCGCCACAGGTGCACCAGTGAACGCAGCAGCGCCGGGTACCCCAGCGAGGTGGTCGGGGCCAGGTGCGGGAGTTCGCGCGCCAGGGCCAGCGCCATCACCACCACCGATGCCGCCGCGAACCCGAACATCGCCCGCCAGCCCAGCGCCTGCGCCACCAGCCCACTGGCCACCCGCGAGAGCAGGATGCCCAGCAGCAGGCCGGTCATGACCTTGCCGACTACCGCGCCACGCTGGTGTTCGGGGGCGAGCATCGCCGCGGTCGGGACCACGTCCTGCGCGACCGTGGCCATCAACCCGACCAGCAGGCTGGCCAGCAGCAGCGACGGCAGGCCGCCGGACACGGCCGCGCCCACCAGCGCCGCGGCCAGCAGCAGGGACTTGAACAGGATGAGCCGCCGCCGGTCGACCCGGTCGCCCAGCGGCGCCAGCAGCAGGATGCCCAGCGCGTAGCCCAGCTGGGTCAAGGTCGGCACCATGCCGGTTGCCTGCGCATCGCTGCCCAGGCCAGCCGCGATCACCCCCAGCATCGGCTGGCTGTAATAGATCGACGCGACCGAAAAGCCGGCGCCAGCCGCCAACGCCACGATCAACCGCGACGGGACGCCGGTTCGTTCGGGCGCCAGGGCCCCTATATGCACGCTGGACATGATCCACTCCACGAAACAGTAAGTGGTGCAAGGATCGCGCTTGGAACAGCAGGCGTGTAGTAGGCTTGAGTACATATTCATCATACGAAGGTTGCATGGCCATCGCCTCCCCGGTCGTCGGCGCGGACCGGATCGACCTGCTGCATACCTTCGTCCGCATCGTGGAAAGCGGCAGCCTGTCGGCCGCGGCCGCGCAGCTGGGCACCACGCAGCCCACGGTCAGCCGCCGCCTGCAGGCGCTGGAACGGTTGTTCGGCCTGCACCTGATCCAGCGCTCCACCCACCGCATGACCCTCACCGCGGACGGCGAGCGCTGCTACGCGCACGCGCGGGCGCTGGTCGACGAGTGGGACGCGATCCAGGCCGACCTGCGCGGTGAACGCGAAGTGCCGCGTGGCCGACTGCGCGTGGTGGTGCCGCATGCGTTCGGCCAGGCCCAGCTGCTGGAACCGATGCTGCAGTTCCTGGCGCGCTACCCGCAGGTGACGCTGGAATGGATGCTGGAGGACAGCCCGGTGGATTTCATCGCCGATGGCGTCGACTGCGCGATCCGGGTTGGCGGCGTGGACCAGCCACAGCTGGTGGCGGTGCCACTGGCGGAGGTGCCGCGCATCGTCATCGCCGCCCCCGCGCTGGTGGGCGCGGCGGATCCGCACGACCCCGCGCTGCTGCCACGGCTGCCGTGGATCGCTCTGACCACGTTCTACCGCGAACGTTTCAGCCTGTTGCCGGCCACCGGCGGTCCGGCACTGCGGGTGGACATCCAGCCGCGCCTGCTCACCGACAACCTGTTCGTGGTGCGGCGTGCCGCGCTCTCCGGCCTCGGCGCCGCGGTGGTGTCGTCATGGCTGGTGACCGATGACCTGCGCGAGGGACGCCTGCTGCAGCTGGTGCCCGGCTGGGAAGCGCCACCGCTGCCGGTGCACCTGGTGTTCCCGTCCGCACGCCAGATCCCGTCGCGGCTGCGCGCCTTCATCGACACGATGAAGGCCAGCCTGCCGCACACGCATGGCATGCGATCGCTGGGCTGACCGGGCCAGGCGCAACGGCGCGCCTTGAACTCCACCGATCCTGTAGCCTCCGTTCCAGCTGCCCGCCTTCGGAGTCCGCCCCGTGCCTTCGTCCACGCCCGCCGTCGCTGTCGCCACCCTGCTCTGCTTCGCCATCGCCTCCACGCTGCATCCTGCGCCGGCCGCTGCCCAGGCACCGCCGCGCGCCGCCGCCACCCCGAAGGCGCAGGCGCAGACCTTCAACGCCCTGCTCGATGCGCAGACCCTGGCCGCGATCAACGCCGACCCCGAGCTGCGCACCCTGCTCGGGATCGGCGGTCCCGGTGCCGAAGAAAGCGCCAGCCGCCTCACCGATGTGTCGCTGGCCCAGCGCGAGGTCAACCGCCGCCTGCTGGCCGACAACCTGGCCGCGATCAAGGCCTGGAACGGTGCACCGCTGGACCCGCAGCAACGGCTCAGCGATGGGCTGGCGCGCTGGTTCTACCAGGCCCAGATCGACCTGATGGCGGTGCCGTGGTCGGCCGCGTGGCTGCCGGTCGGCGGCAGCACCTATGCGGTGGACCAGCTGTTCAGCCTGCCGGTGAACCTGCCGCAGTTCTTCGACAACCAGGTGCCGGTGACCGACGTGGCCAGCGCGCGCCGCTACATCGCGCGCCTGCAGGCCATGGGCGGCAAGCTCGACCAGGTCCGCGCCAACCTGGACATGCAGGCCGCGCAGGGCGTGGTGCCACCCGAGGTGGCGCTGGCCGGCGCGGAAACCCAGTTCCGGACCCTGTTGGCCCCTGCTCCCGACGCCAGCCTGTGGGTCGCCGCGTTGCAGCGCAGGCTCGACAAACTGCCCGACCTGCCAGCCACCGACCGCACCGCGCTGGTCGAACAGGCCACCACTGCCGTCCGCGTCGCGGTCAATTCCGGTTACCAGCGCCTGCTGGACCGCGTAGTGGCGCTGCGGGCGACGCATCCCGGCAACAAGGGCATGTGGGCGCTGCCGCACGGCGATGCCTACTACGATGCCGCGCTGCGCTGGTACACCAGTACCGACCTGGGCGCCGATGCCATTCACCAGATCGGCCTGGGTGAAGTGGCGCGCCTGGAGAAGAGCATGGACGCACGGCTGCGTGAGCTCGGCCTGCGCGAGGGCACGGTGGCCGCACGCATCCGGACCCTTCGCGAGGATCCGCGCTACCGCTACGCCGACAGCGACGCCGGCCGCCAGCAGCTGATCGGCGACATCGAGCAGCGCCTGCGCGCGCTCGACCCGCTGCTGCCGACCTACTTCGGCCACCTGCCGCCGCAGAAACTGGTGGTGCAGCCGGTGCCGGCGCACATGCAGGCGACCTCGCCGGGCGGTTATTACTATCCGCCGGCGCTGGACGGGTCGCGCCCCGGCACGTTCTACATCAACCTGGGCGACATGGCCTCCAACACCCGCTGGAGCCTCCCCACCCTCACCTACCACGAGGGCTCGCCCGGCCACCATTTCCAGATCTCGATCGGGCAGACCCTGACCGACCTGCCGCTGCTGCGGCGCAGCCTCAACCCCAGCGCCTTCTCCGAAGGCTGGGCGCTGTATGCCGAACAGCTGATGGCCGAAGCCGGCGTATACAAGGACGATCCGGCCGGCGACATCGGCCGCCTGCAGGCCGAGATGTTCCGCTCGGTGCGGCTGGTGGTGGACACCGGCCTGCACCGCAAGCGCTGGACGCCGGAACAGGCCATCGCCTACATGGAGGAAAAAACCGGCATGCAGGCCTCGGACGTGCGGATCGAGGTCAACCGCTACCTGGTCCAACCCGGCCAGGCGTCGTCATACAAGATGGGCCAGCTGCGCCTGCTCGCCCTGCGCGAAAAGGCCCGCACGCAGCTTGGCGAACGCTTCGACATCCGCGCCTTCCACGATCTGGTCCTGGGCAACGGGGCCATGCCGATGACCGTGGTCGAGCAGGCGGTGGATGCCTGGATCGCCGCGGGTGGCAGCCCGCCGCCGCGCGCGCCCTGACCGGTAGAAATACCTAGGGCGGCTCGGTGAAACTCCGGTTGTCGGCGCGAAACCGCGTGCGCACAGTGGGACATGGCCTGCGCCGCAGGCCGTCACCCGCCGGAGAGCACCATGCGCCTTTCCCGTTCCTGCCTGCTGTTGGCGTTGTTGCTGGCGCCGCCCTGGGTCGTGTCCACCGCCACTGCCGCGCCACCCACCGCCAGCGACACCGTCGGCGCGGCCACCCGCGACCCGGATGCGATCGCCGCGCTCGAGCGCATGGGCAAGGCCCTGCGCGCGCTGCCGCAGTTCGCCCTGTCGGCCACTACCCGCACCGACTACGTGCTGGAGGACGGGCAGAAAGTGGCCCTGGCCGGTACGGTGGACTACAAGGTGATCGGGCCGGACCGCTTCTTCGTGGAAGTCCGCAGTGAGCACCAGCACCGCCAGCTGTTCTATGACGGGCATACGCTGACCATCGCCTCGCCCGAACAGAAGTACTACGCGCGGGTGGAGAACCTGGACCGCAGCATCCAGGCCCTGCTCAACGATTCGGCGACCCAGCTGGGCATCGAATTCCCGCTGGCCGACCTGTTCCTGTGGGGTACCCCGGGGTTCCCGACCGAGCGCATCGACTCGGCGCTGTTCGTCGGCACCGACCGCATCGACAACCAGCCCACCCGCCACTACGCGTTCCGCCAGCCCGGCGTGGACTGGCAGGTGTGGATCTCCGACACCACCCGGCTGCCGCTGCAACTGCTCATCACCAGCCACGCCGACCCGGCACTGCCCAGCTACCTGGCGACGTTGGACTGGAACACACGCAGCGCGGTGGCCGCCAACGACCTGGTGTTCCGCCCCGACGGCGCCACCCGCATCGTGTTCGTGCCGGTGGCCGTGGCTGCCGATGACACCGCTACTGGAGGCCGCTGAAATGACCCTCCCCAGCACGATGCGCACCGCGCTGCTGACCGCCCTGCTGTGTGGCGGCACTACCGCTATGTTGCTCCCGGCCACGGCCGAGGCCCGGCCCGGCCTGCGTGGCTTCGCCCACCCCTCGATTGCCGGTCACGGCGGTTTCGGTGGCGGTGGTGGCTTCCACGGCGGCGGCGGCTTCACCCCGCATCCCGGTCCTGGGCCCGGCCCGGGTCCACATCCCGGTCCTGGGCCTGGACCGCATCCCGGCCCTGGACCTGGTCCTGGTCCTGGTCCTGGTCCTGGTCCTGGTCCTGGTCCGCATCCTGGCCCTGGCCCCGGTCCTCATCCCGGACCCGGTCCCGGTCCGGGACCCCATCCGTATCCCCCGCCGCCGCCCCCGCCGCCGCCCTACTGGGACCATCCGTTCTGGGATGCGGCCGCTTTCACCGCCGGGGCCGCGCTCACCGCTGCGGCGATCGGCTCGGTGGTGTACAGCCTGCCGGTGGACTGCAGCACCGTGGTGATCGACGGCATCGGCTACCAGCAGTGCAGCAATGGCTGGTACCAGCCGCGCTATGTCGGCACCACCGTGCAGTACGTGGTCGTGGACGCGCCGCGATGAGCGGCGCGCGACGGGCATGATCACCCATCCCTGGTTCTGGATCCTGTGCCTGTTCCTGGTGCCGCTGCTGGCCGCGCTGGTGGTCAGCCTGTTCGTGCGCAAGCGCGGCATCAGCGCCAACGCGGTGCTGGCATGGTTCGTCCTCGTCTGCTGGGTCGGCGCGCTGGCGGTGATCCTGGCGCAGGTGCTGTAACCCGTCGTGGCGCCGGCCAGCCGCCGGCGTCACAAGGCCTGGCCGAGCTCGATGAAGACCACGCGGTGGCCGCCTTCGCGCATGCCCAGGCCGAAGATCAACGGACCGATCCAGGAATCGAAGCCGAGGAACAGGCTGCCGTTCCAGATGCCGTCGCTCAGCGACATGTCCGCGCGACGCTGCCAGGCATTGCCGTATTCCACGGTGCCGCCCACCTGTGCCGAACGGCCCAGCACCTTGCCCAGTTCATAGGTGTAGCCGGCAAACCCCAGCGCATAGTCCTGCCCGGTCAGCTGGTTGTGCTGGAAACCGGCCAGCCGCCAGCGTCCGCCCAGGCGGTAAAGGCTCTGCACCGGCGCGGTGCCCGACGCGGTGACGTGGTAGCGCAGTCCAAGCTGTACCGCGCTGCTGCCGAACGGGAACGCCCCCACCGCGTCCAGGTCGATCTGGCCGAAGCGGGTATCGGCCCCCAGGCTCTCTCGCGACTGGTAGGTCCCCAGCTGGACCAGGAAGCCGTCGCGGGGGAAGTACACGCTGTCGATGTTGTCGTAGGCGGCGCTGGCGGTCAGCGCGCCTTCGTCGAAATCGGTGCGCGGGACCCGCGGCGAGCCGATGTCCATGCTGGCCCTGCCAGCGAACCGCTCCACGCCGACGCGCAGCGAGAGCACGTTGGACACGTTGCGGACCATCGCCATGCTCGCCCCGGAACGCTGCACACGGTAGCGCGAGGTCTTGTTGCCGTCCGCGTCGAACACGTTGAAGCTGCGTGTCTCGTAGCCGCCCGCGGCGGCGAAGGCATACCGGTTGCCGACATCGAAGGGATGGTAGTAACTGCCCTGCAGGGCCGGCTCGCTGCCTATCTGCAGGGTCACCCGCGCCTCGGCGCCGTACGGCGACAGCGGCGCGAACAGCAGGCCGGCGCGCAGATTGCTTTCATGGTTGCCGTCCAGGTCGTTGCTGAGCCTGACACCGGCCTCCAGGTAGGCCGGACCATTCGGTTTCTCGTACGCGGTGATCACCACGCCGACCTGGTCGCCGCGACGGATTTCCTCGTAACTGATGCTGGCCAGGGTATCCATCCCGTAGGCGCGCAGCACGCCGTCCTGCATCGCCCGGCTGTCCAGCGGCCTGCCGATCTCCACCGGCAGGTAGGACAGCAGCAGCTGGTCGGCGTAGCCGGTGTGGTTGCGTACTTCCACGAACGCGATCGGCGCCGGCGCGGCATCGGCGGCACGCTCCCCACGGGTCGCGTACCAGCGCTGCCAGGCCGGTTCCGGCTGCGCGAACGCACGCAGTGCCGGCGCGGCGCGGTCGGCGGCCTGCTGCCCGATCTCCAGCGCTTCGGGGGCCTTGTCGAACTCGCCGGTGGCCACCTTGCCGGTCAGCTCGGGCGCGATCAGCAGGTCCTGCGCACCCAGCGTGTCCAGCTGGCGCTGTGCATTGCGGGTGGTCAGGAAACCACTGAGCTGGCTGATCACGTCGACCAGGCTGGCGTCGCGATCCAGCTCGCTCAGCGGCGTGCCCACGTCCACCGCGATCACCCGCTCCGCGCCCATCGCACGCACCACGTCGATCGGCACCTGGTTGGAGACGCCGCCATCGAGCAGGACCCGGCCGTCGATCGCCACCGGGCGGAAGATGCCCGGCAACGACATGCTGGCGCGCATCGCCATCGGCAGGCTGCCATGGTCCAGCACCACCGCCTGGCCCGTGTTGAGGTCGGTGGCGACGGCGCGGAACGGAATGGAGAGGTCATCGAAATCGCCGCTGACCCGGCTGCCGCCGGTGGCGGTCTCGAACAACGCGATCAGCCGCTCGCCCTGCGACACGCCCCCGGACAACTGGACGCGCTTGCCCTGCCCGCCCAGTCCGATGCCGATCGGCGCCAGCTGTTCGTAGTCGTCGGCCTTGCGCTGCAGCGAGCGCTCGCGGCGCGGCAGCGTATCGCTGAACATCGCCATCCATTGCGTGTCCAGCACCACCTGCTCGATCTGCGCCGGGCTCTTGCCGGACGCATACAGCGCGCCCACCAGGGCGCCCGCGCTGGTGCCGGCAATGCAGTCCACCGGGATGCGGAGCGCTTCCAGCTTGCGCAGGATGCGCACATGGGCGATGCCGCGTGCACCCCCGCCACCCAGTGCCAGCCCGATCCGCGGGCGGGTGTCGCCCGGTTCGCGGTGGCCGCAGCTGCCGCCGGTGGGCATGTTCACGGCAGGCGCCTGCTGGCTCCAGGCCGGCGCTGCCGCGCCTAGAAGGGCCAGCAGCAGCGTGGAAGCGGCGGGAGCTGCGCGGCTCGTCACGGCGGCACCTCATCGGGACGGGTCGGGAATGGAGAAAGTGCGCGACGCCGTGCCAGTGGGAGGGATGGGCCCTGGCACGACGCCACGCGGTGAAACCGATGCCGCGCTGGCTCAACGCGCCGGCGCGGAACCCGGCGGGAAGTTGGCGAACAGCTTGTCCAGCCCGGCTTCCACCGCCGCGTTGACGCGTTCCGGCGAGGTCGGCACCGTGCCACCGGCCGTGCCCCGCCAGACCGCCTGCTTGCTGCGCGCATCGAACATGTCCACCACCAGCGTGCCGACGTCATAGGTGCGCACCGTGGTGGTGGCCGAGCCCATGCCCATGCCACCGCCCCAGCCGCCACCGCGCCAGCCCCAGCCCCAGCCGCCCATGTTGCTGCCGGTGTAGAAGGTGTCCAGGGTCTGGCGCTGGCTGGTCACGATATGCGCGGCGATCGCCACGTCGCCGTTGGCGGCCTGGGTCCAGCCGCGCGCGGCCAGGCGGGCGTCGATGCCGTCGACGATCCGCTGCTGCACCAGCGGCGAACCGCCCTGCGGCTTCATCGCCCAGCTGTAGGTCTTGAACGAGGCGAAGTTCGCGCCGGGATCGAAATCGGTATGGACGGTGGGCGTGGAGGCGCAGGCCACCAGCAGGGTGGCGAGGACCGCAATCGCGAAGGCTTTCATGGCACGGGCTCCAGGTTCGAATGGGAACGTCACGTTGCACACAGCGTACTGCGCACGCACTGCCGGGTAATCCGCATAACTACGCAGGCCGGGCAGGCAAAACTACCGGTCCGCCGCCGCTCAGCGCGGCGCGTTGATCACCACGTACTGCACGGTGGTACCGCTGTAGCGCGGCTCGTACCAGGTGTTGCCGCACTGCTGGTAGGCCATGCCGTTGATCACCGTGGTCACGCAGCTGGGCGGGATCGAAGTGACGATGGACCCGATCACCGCCGAGGTCACGGCCACCCCGGCGGTCACCGCCGCGGCCGTGGCGAACGGATGGTCGTCCCAGCTGTTCCAGTGGTCGTCGTGGTGGTCGTGGTAGTCCACGTCGACGTTCACGTTGCGATTGACATTGCGGTTGACGTTGCGGTCGACATTGCGATTGATGTTGCGGTCGGCGTTGCGGTTGATGTCACCGCCACGCGCGTGGTTTCCGCCGCCCCGGTTGACCGCGCCGCCCTGCGGTCGCTGCACCGGGCGATTGATGTTGGCGTGGGCACCGGCGCGTGCCGCGCCGCCCCCACCGCGATGCCCATGCTGTGCATGGGCCAGCGTATTGCCCAGCGCCAGCACCACCAGCAGGCTGCCCGCGCAGGCGCGCAGGAGGGTTCGATGATCTGCTGCCAGCATGCGCATGTCAGTTCTCCGGGTCTGCGTCGGGTACCACGGCGGCAACCTCCACCGGCACCAGCTTGATCCGGGCGACATCCGCCGCCGGAGTGAACTGGAAGGCCGAGGCCGGTACCGGCGCCCTGGTGTCCCAGCGCAGGCGCGCGCGGTATTGCGGCTGTGCGGGGTCGTCCAGCGAATTGATCACCAGCTTCTTCGGCAGCGAGGTCGCGCTGGAGATCCAGACCTGCCAGTCCACCCCGTCCTGCTTGAAGGCGTACTGTTCGATCGACTCCCCGTCGAGGGTGCCGCCGCCCACGTGCAGCGCGCCGCGGATGGCGGTCTTGGGTGCCTTGTCGGTCCCCCACAGGAACATGTCCGCCAGCGGCATCTCGATCCCGTAGCGGTTGGCGGCCGCTTCCACCAGTTCGCCGAGGGTGGCGCCCACGTCCTCCACCTGTGCGTAGTACTTCAATCGCGGCGAGTACAGCGTCAGGCGGTCGCCGTCGTAGATCAGCTGGCGCAACTGGCGGTCGCTGCGCAGTTCCAGGAACAGCTGGTCCGGGCGTTTGACCTTGTAGGTCACCACGCCGTCCAGCTCGATCTTCTGCCCATCCTCCAGCACCACCTCGGTACTGGCGTCGGACACCAGCGAGAAATGGTCCAGCGCTCGCAGCGCGGCGCCCATGCGGTCCAGCGCGGCCAGCGCCTGCGGATCGCGCTCCTGCCCGGTTGCGGTCGCCGCGGCCGCCGGCGCCGGTGGCGCGGCGGACACCGGAAATGCGGTGGCGCCCACCCCGGCCAGCAGCAGGCAGGCAGTGTAGCCAAGTGTCGTTGCAGGGGTTGGCATGGACCAGTCTCCAGGAATGCGAAAGGCCAGAAGCCAGTTCAGAAACCGGCGCTCAGGGTGACGCTCCAGGGATCGCCCTCGAAGCGGTTGCGTACGCTGAATTCACTCAGGTAGCGGAAGGACACGTCCAGGTGCTCGCCGCCGGACCACTTCTTTCCGTAGGTGAGGACCGGCCCCAGGCCGAACGAACGGCCCTTGAAGCCATCCAGTCGGTCGGCGATATCGCCATCGTCGTCCTGCACCTGCTGCAGCCAGCCGCCGGCTGCGCCGAACCCCCACCCGCTCGGCGTGCGCTTGACCAGCAGCGCGTCGGCGCGCAGCACCAGGCCGTTTTTGTAATCGGTGTCGTCATTGCGGCTGTACCAGTCCATGCCGCCGAGCACGCTGAATTCCAGCGTGCCCTTCTGGAACAGGTGGGTGTAGCCCACCGCCGGCGATACCGTCCACACATTGAGGCCCGGGTTGGCCAGCTTGCCCGGGGTGTACCGGGCGGTCGGCGCATACACATACAGCCCGAAGGACACATGCTGGACCTGGTCGATGTGGTACCCGGCGATGACCGGGGCGAAGTACACGTCGAACAGGTTGGAGGTGCTGTCCTGGGTGCGCACCTGGTTGCCCAGCGGGCCCTGCAGGCCGGCGGTGATGTCCGCGTCGATGTACGGCACGGTCAGCATCGACGCGAAGTTCCATTTACCCGGGCCGGTCGGCCACACGTAGACGCCGGTGGCGGCGGTCAGGCTGACGTCCGCTTCCAGCCCCAGCGACACCTGGCCCGCGATGGGGGCTGCACGGCTGCCGCTGATTTTCCCGTCGTAGTGCACGTAGCTGAGCGACCACTGCATGCCCGGCTCGGGGGGAATCACCCCGACATAGGAGGTGATCTGCATTCCGGTAATCGAACGGCCGAGGCCGCCCTCCACGGCATGCGCCGGCAGCGCCGCCACCAGTGCCAGTGTCCCGAGCAGCACCGCGCAGGCCACGCAGTTGCGGCGGTAGTGGGCGTGCGTCGTGATGGGCATGGCAATCACCTCGTTGCAGCAGGAAAAGGAAGCTCAACGTTCCACGCAGCGGAACCCCACGTGGCAGGTCGAGGTATCGATCGGTTGCGCCATGCGTGCCGCCGGGCGGTAACGCCGGCAGTAGTTCGGCGCGCACAGGTGCGAGCCGCCCTTCATGACCCGTCGCGGGATCGCGCTGCGGTCGTGCCGGTCATGGCTGCGCTCGCGCACCCCGCCACGCGGGTTGTCGATCGCACAGCAGGGCTTGCCCTGCAGCTGGTCGTGCTGCTGGTACCAGTCGCTGGTCCACTCCCATACGTTGCCGATCATGTCGTACAGGCCATGGCCGTTGGGCGGGAAACTGCCCACCGGGGAGGTCCAGCGGAACCCGTCCTCGTCCAGGCTCTGCCACGGGAAGTCGCCCTGCCAGGTATTGGCCTGGTGGCGGCCGCGCACGGTCAGGCTGTCGCCCCACGCGAATTCGGTCTCCTGCGTGCCGCCGCGGGCGGCGAACTCCCACTCGGCCTCGGTCGGGAGGTCCTTGCCGATCCACTGCGCGTACGCCAACGCGTCGGCGAAGTTGACGTGGACCACCGGGTGGTCGTCCATGCCCTGCAGATGGGTGAAGGGTCCGCGCGGGTGGCGCCAGTCGGCACCGGCCACGTACTGCCACCAGTTGTGGGTGTTGGACATGTCGACCGGGCGCGACGGTTGCACGAACACCACCGACGAAGGCACCAGCAGCGCCGGGTCGGCGCCCGGGTAGTCGCGCGGATCGGCCGGGCGTTCGGCGGCGGTCACGTAGCCGGTGTCGCGCACGAAGCGGGAGAATTCACGGTTGGTGACCGGGTAGCGGTCGATCCGGAACGGCCCCACCCGCACCTTGTGCGCCGGGCGCTCCTCCGGATAGTGGTCATTCGACCCCATCAGGAAGAGCCCGCCTTCGAGGTCGATCATGGTGTCGGCAATCACGCTCATGCACAGGTCCTCAGCCAAATGGGGCGACATTGAAGGTCATGCTGACGATCGCCAGCACGCCCAGCCCCCACAGCAGGCCGGCGGTGATCAGGGTCAGCGACACCGGATAGTGGCTCTGTCCGTGGATCAGTCCCTGCTCGGTCATCAGCGCGCGTTCGGCACGCAGTTCCTTCATGTAGCGCAGGTGGTAGACGATGCCCAGGGTGAGCAGCACCAGGCCCAGCGCCACCAGGGCCACGCCGAAGTTGCGCGGGGCATGCGGACGCAGCCCGCCCTGTGCCGTTTCCACCATGTGGCCGAAGAACTGGTAGATGGTGAAGCCGAACCCGATCAGGGACAACGCCGTGCGGATGATGGACATCAACGTGCGGTCCGCACTCATGCGGGTGCGCTGGAAGGACATGCCGGTGCGGCGCGATGACAGCTCGATCGATGCCTCGTCGGCGCCCCCCAGCAGCTCCCTGGCGTGGGCGATGCCGCGTGCGCGGTTGCGAAGCAGTTCGTCGTTGGAAGCGGAATCGTTCATCGGTCTACTTGCGCTCCGGCGGGGTGGGATGGCGCTTGAACCAGCGGCTGGCGATGCGGTCGATCGGCCCGCGCAGCAACAGGTACGGGATGAATCCCAGCACCACGGCGATCACGAACGCTTCGGCCGGATACCTGAAACCCCCCAGGGTGCGGACCTGGTAGATCACGTCCATCGCCACGCCCAGCAGCAGGATCCGCGCAGTGGCGGTCACGCCTTCGCGCCACGCCGCCCTGCGTGCCACCGGCTCGCTGTGCGCGATCCGCCACGCGTACGGGGTGCGCCCGGACCGGGCGTCGCGGATACCGTCGATCAGCGCGGTGATCAGCGCCATGGTGGGCTGCAGGAAAAAGCGGAAGGTCATCGGACCGTCGGCGCGATGGATCATGTCGGTCCAGAACCGGGTCAGGAAGTCGATCACCAGGAGCAGCATTGCCGGATTCCATGCGACAGGGATCCAGCTTGTACGCGCGTCCGCAGGCGCACAACCCAGATAAGTACTGCATCGCCACCAGTATTTTTACTGCGCCGCCCGCGGGCACAGGCGGCGCTATCCTCGCGGTGGACGCAAACGGGGCACCTGCATGGTCCGGCATGGCTATTCGTTGATGCGCGGTGGCCTGGTGCACCGCCTGCTGGACGCGACCGGCGCCACGCGCTGCAGCCGCCACCTGTCGTGGTGGCTCGCGCTGGCGTTGCTGGCGGTGGCGCTGCTGCCGCTGCTGCTGCTGTGCGCGGGCAGCGGCTGGCTGCTGCCCCGCGCGTCCGGCATGCCCCTGTCCGGCGATTACGCGTCACTGGCACGGCTGCTGTTGGCCCTGCCGCTGCTGGTGGTCGCTGCGCCGCGCGCGGACGCGCTGCTGCACAATGCCTTCCGGCAGCTCTCGCACCCTGCGGTGGTCCCGCAAAGGCGCCTGCCACGACTGGAGGCGTTGCTGGCACGCATGCGTCGCGGTCGCGACGGCTGGTGGCCGGAGGCGATGTGCGTCGTACTGGCGTGGCTGCCCGCGCTGCTCGGCGAGGCGCCGGTGACGCTGCTGCCCGGCATTGCCGACTGGCGCATGCAGGGCAATGCGTTGAGTGCCGCCGGCCACTGGTACGAATGGGTGTCGCTGCCGCTCTACCGGTTGGTACTGCTGTTGTGGTGGTGGCGCTTCCTGCTCTGGATCGGTCTGCTCTGGCGCCTGCCCAGGGTCGGGCTGACGCTCCGCCCGCAGCATCCGGACGGCGCCGGCGGGCTGGGCTTCCTCGGCCGCGCCCAGGAGCGCTTCGCCGTGCTGGCGCTGGTCGGCGGACTGCTGCTGGCCGGTGCATGCCTGAACCAGATGACGTACCTGGGCGCAACGCTGCATGGCCTGCGCCACCTGCTGGGGGGGTACGTGGTCGGCGCCACGTTCGTGCTGGTCGCCCCGCTGTTGCTGCTGGCCCCACCGATGGTGCGGGCCAAACGCCATGCCCTGTTCCGCTTCGACGCCCTCGCCTCGCGCATGGCCGCCACCTTCGATGCGCGCTGGCATCCGCTGCGCGCGCCGACGCGCCCGGCCGATTCACTGCTCGACCACGGCGACCCGTCCGCGCTGGCCGACTTCAACGCCGTCTACCAGGGCGTGGCAAGGATGGCGATCGTGCCCGTCGACCGCTGGGTCCTGCTCTGGATCGCCCTGCATGCGGCGCTGCCATTGTGCCCCTTGGTGCTGCTGGCGATGTCGGTGGACGAACTGATCGCCAAGCTGTTCGGCATCCTGCTCTAGCGGGCGTGCTGCTGCGTGCCTGACGACAGCAGCGCCGAAGACAGCGAACGCGACACGAACGGCTCGCCCCGCGACGCGGCCAGGACCGCAGGCGCCAGGTCGTCTCCCGCGTCGGACTTGAGCACGTAGCTGCAGGCGCCGAGCGCCATCGCCTGGGCCACCATCTGCGGCTCGGCATGCACGGTGATAAACACCACCCCGAGCACCGGCCGCTCCCGGCGCAGGCGCCTTGCCGCTTCCAGGCCGTTGACCTCCGGCATGGCGATGTCGGTCACCACCACATCAGGCAGCATGCTCTGCGCCGCCTTGACCAGCGAGGCGCCGTCCTGCACCAGGCCGATCACCTGGAACTGCTCGGCCAGCAGCCCGCGCAGCTGGCGTCCCATGGCGGAACCGTCTTCGGCCAGCAGCACGCGCACAGCATTCATGGTTTCCGCCAGGTCAAGGCACACAGCGATGGTGTGCCGCAGGCATGGCGGAAACAAGGGAAAAACAACGGGCGGCGGGCAAGTAAATCTACTTGCCCGCGCGCGTGGACGGGGACCGGCTCAGTGGCGGATCAATCCCTCGTGCTCGGCCTTGCGGACAAGTTCCAGGGTGCCATGCACGCCCAGCTCCTGCATGATCGCGTACTTGTGCGATTCGATGGTCCGGACCGACACGCCCAGTTCGTAGGCGATCTGCTTGGAGCGCAGGCCCCTCGCAACATATTCCAGGATGCGCAGCTGCTTGTCGGTCAGCACGTACTGCTGGCGACCGGCGCTGGTGATGGCATCCATCGCCAGGGTCGGGGTCACGTAGGTATGCCCGCCCATCACGCCGGCCAGCGCCCGCACCAGTTCCTCGCCGGCGGCGCTCTTGAGCACGTAGCCACGCGCGCCGGCCCGGATCGCTTCGGCGGCGACGCTGGATTCATCGTGCATGGTGAGGAACACCACCGGCATCTCGTAGCCTTCCTCGCGCATCCGGCGCAGTGCCTGGATGCCGGTCAGGCCGGGCATGCTGATATCGGCTACCACCACGTCCGGCGGATCGCGGCGGACCGCTTCCACCAGTTCCTCCCCGGAAGACACCAGCTCGATCGAATCGAACCGGTCTTCCAGGAGATGTTCTATGCCCTGCGCGACCACGCGGTGGTCGTCTGCCAGCACCACCCGGCGATATCGGCACTCCGCCGTTGAATACGAAACCTGCATGAGCTCGTCTCCCTTTGGCTGTCAATCGTCCCCTGATTGAGGTTGCCCGGGGCGGCTCTGCGGCCACTTCCGTGCAACGCATCGACACTTACAGCCGCACCGTGACGACATCGTGACGGCAAACCATTCTGTGACGTCCATGCAAACATGTTCAGGTACGCAGCGTGTCCCGCGGGCTTTCGCCAAAGACATCGCGGTACATCACGGAAAACCGCCCCAGGTGCGCGAAGCCGTAGCGGGTTGCAATTTCCGTGACCCCTCCCCGCCCCTTCGCATGACGCAAAGCGCTCCGCGCCAGATTCAACCGCGCCAGCTGATGCCAGTGACAGGGCCCATGGCCGTAGGCATCGCGGAACAGGCGCTCCAGCTGCCGCTCGCCCACGCCCAGGAAACGCGACAGCGCGCGACTGTCATACGGGCTCTCCAGCTGCGACTTCAGGTAGGCCTCGGCCTGGCGCACGATCGTGTCGCGGCGGCGCTCGGTACCGCTTCCCAGGCCACGCCGCTCCGGGCCACCGTCAGCCGCCCCGACCGCGTCGATGAAGACCCCGAGCAGGGTCTGGGCCTGGTCCCTGAGCTGTTCCGGAAGGACCACGCCCTGCGACTCGGCAGCTTCCTGCAGCACGGCGAACACGCCCTCGCGCAGGTTGCGCGCATCGCGCGGCGCGGCCGCCCGGCTGTGCCAGCCGGTGCGCGGCAGGCGCAGCTCACGGCCGAGCCGACGCACCGATTCGCGCTGCAGCACCTCGCGTGGAATCAGCATCACCGCCCACTGCCAACCGCCGGGGCTGGGCCGGACATTGAGCTCGCTGTCCTCGGCGAACACCATCACCTGGCCTTGGGCAATCCAGCGCCCGTTCGCCCACATCGGCTGCTCGCAGGTCACGGCGAGGGCCAGCGCGACCATGCCCTGGCTGAAGCTGCCACTGGCAAAGATCGGCAGCGTGTAGGCGCCGCTGTCCAGGCTGAACTCCGGAAACACCAGCCGCTGCACACAGGCGCGGAAATGTCCGGACGCCAACAGCCGCTGTTCAAAGCGGGTATCACGTACAACCCCGAGCAGTGCGTCGGCATCGAAGCCGTCGACCACGAATCGGCTGTAGGGTGACATCGGTTCTTCCATCGCCAGCTCCCCCGTCGCGTCGGATTGTGGATAGCGTGCGTTGCGGCAACCTGTTTAGATCGGGCCGATTGTGGGGCGGAAGTGACACGGCGGCAAGCCTCAAACTGGATGTTCGTACCACGTATGGCGCAGGGATCGACGTTGCGGTCCGGCCCATCTCCCCGAGGTGCAGAGTGCAGGCCAGCAGCCAAGCAGATCAGGTCGCCGTAGAGGCGCCGGAGCGGCAAAACAGGAGGTTCGTGCCGCCGCGCCCGGTGCGGTTCACTTATTCTGCACTCGACGCTCGCACGCTTTTAACACTCGCCCTGCCCGTCCTGCTCGGCTGTCTGCTCGGCCAGTGGCTGCCCACGCTGCTGCCGGACCAGCTGCACCTGCACGTGATCTGGATTCCGGGTCCGTTGCTGCTCGGGTTCCTGCTGGTCACCCCCCGCAACCAATGGCGTACCTGCGTGCTGGCCGCGTGCATCGGCACCGTGCTGTCACTGCCGCTGGTGCCGATGGCCTCACTGTCCCGCGTGCTGGCCAGCCTGGCCGAATTCGCCATGGTGGGCGGGGTCGCATGGCTGCTGCTGCGCTGGCGTGGCGATCGCGCAGCGTTGGAGGACTATCGTGACCTGACCCTGTTCCTGCTGCTGGCGTGCGTGCTGCTGCCGCTGTGCAGTGCATGGTGGTACACGCTCGCGCAGGGCGGGCGCGGCGGCATCCTCACTGCTGCCGCGATGCGCGAGCTGGCGCTCACCAGCGCGGTGAGCTATCTGGTGCTGGTACCGGCGCTGGTCAACGTGGCCCGCATCATCGACATGCCCGAACGCCGCCATGGCTGGCGCTGGGAGTCGGTGGCACTGGCGCTGATGCTGTTCGGCCTCCTGGTGGTGCTGTGGACGGTGGACTGGCAGGACGGCGTGGTCACGCCGCTGCTCACCCTGGCACCGATCCCGCTGCTGGTCTGGGCCCTGATCGTGTTCGGTATCGCCGGCGCCTCGGTGACCATGCTGGCGGTGGCGGTACTGGGCATGCAGCTGGGCGTGGAAGGACTGGGGCCGTTCGGATTCTGGTCGACCGAACGCAATCTGCTCACCGGGCAGGCCTGGACGTTGTGCACCGGCTTCGCGCTGCTGTTCCTGGGCGCACTGTCGGAACAGAAACTGTCCAGCCGGATCAAACTGCAACGCGCCTATGCGCGCCTGGGCGAAGTCACCGGGCGCATGCTGGTGGTGCAGGAAGAAGAACGCACCCGCATCGCGCGCGACCTGCACGACGACGTCAACAAGTCGCTGGCGGCGATCTCGATCCGGCTGAGCACGCTGCGCAGCCATATTCCGCTCGAGGAGCGCTCCAGCGTGGTGGAACTGCAGGACCAGCTGCTGGCCGTGTCCAACGACATCCGCGCCATCTCGCACGAACTGCATCCCAGCATCCTGCGCTTCACCGGCCTGGCCAGCGCGCTGGACGCGTTCTGCATCAAGCGCAACGCGCGCGGCCGTCTGCGCCTGCGCTGCAGCATCGAGGACGCGCCGCGGCTGGACGACGAACAGGAGCTGAGCCTGTTCCGGATCGTCCAGGAGGCGGTCAACAACGTCGACAAGCACGCGCGGGCCGGTATCGCCGACGTGCTGGTCTGCGTGCGCGGTGCGCAGCTGGTGCTGCGCGTGGACGACGATGGCATCGGCATGCCGCCAGGCCACCAGCGGCGCTCGCCGGGTTTGGGCCTGATCAGCATGGAGGAGCGCGCGCGGCTCCTGGGCGGCACCCTGCATGTAGACACCAGCCCGTTGGGCGGCGCGCGGATCGAGGTGCGTTTCCCCCTGCGCGAGGTCGCCCAGCGCGAACGCTGAGCGCGGCGACGACGCGCCCCCACTGCAAGGAGCATCGCATGCGTGCACGCCGTACCCTCCCCGCCGTTGCCCTGGCCGCCCTGTTCGCCGGCTGCGCCAGTGGCCCCTTGACCAGCCCTGCGCCCGCCGTACTGCCCAGCCCGAGGCCTGCGGCAGCGCCGCCGATACCGGAACTTCGGCCGGGCGTGCCGGCCGGCTACCTGGGCAAGGCCCTGCCCGACAGCCTGGCCCTGCTGCCCGCGCCGCCTGCCAGGGGAACGCCTGCCTTTGCCCGCGACCAGGCGGTCAGCCGCGCCTCGCAGAAGCTCAAGGCCGGTCCGCGTTACGCGCTGGCCAGCCGCGATGCCGACCTGCGCTTCCCGCACGCCGCCAGCACCTTCGCCTGCGCGCTCGGGGTGCCGATCAGCCAGCAGGACAGCCCGCGGCTGTACCTGCTGCTGCAGCGGAGCATGGTCGATGCGGGCCTCGCCACCTACGCCGCGAAAGACCACTACAACCGCGTGCGTCCGTTCGTGTTCTACAAGGAAAAAACCTGCTTCCCGCCAGACGAGGCGGCGCTGCGCACGGACGGTTCCTACCCGTCCGGGCACACCGCCATCGGCTGGGCGTGGGCGCTGCTGCTGAGCGAACTCAGTCCGGCCCGGGCCGACGCCGTGCTGGCCCGCGGCCGCGCGTTCGGCGAGAACCGGCTGATCTGCAACGCGCACTGGCAGAGCGACGTGCTGCAGGGCCGCGCGGTGGCAGCCGGCGCCGTGGCGGTACTGCATGCCAACCCGCAGTTCAGTGCCGACATGGCGGCCGCGCGCGCCGAGATCGACGCCCTGCGTGGCAACGGCGTGGAAGCGCAGGACTGCGCGGCCGAAGCCACCGCACTGGCGGTCAGGATTCCCGGCGTGGAATGAAGCGCGGCACCAGGAAGGAGTGATGGCCCGACTCGTCGTCATACCCAATGACGGGGGAGACATCGCGCGTGGCGACGAGCCGGGTCAAACCGGGGTCCCGGGCCGACCGGGACGGCGTGGTGCGCACAGGCACCCCGCGACGAATGGGAATGGCCTGGCTCGCTGCCCCCTGAGCGATGACGGGGGAGACATCCCGCGGTTGACAGCGAGCCAGGTCAAACGGTGGGGATTCCGCGCGATCGCGCGGCGGAATCGTTGATTGGACGGGGGTGCGACCCGTGCGGCCACGTCGGGCCCGAGGCCGGCCAGCCCACCGGTCGGGCCCGACGACAGCGCCTGCTGCGCCGCGGTCGCTGCACCGGCGACATCGGCATCGGCGCGGACCGCCGGCGCTGCGGCAGGGGTCCGCGTCCCCTTGTCTTCGAACTGCTCTGGTGCCGTGATGCGGTCCATCAGCGCATGCCCCCGTGGTGCCGGCGACGCGGATGTTGAATCCAGGTCGATCGGCCAGTGGGTTCATTACACCGCGGCGCAGCGCGCGCGCACGCCGCATTCCGGCAGGGCGTTCGCGCATTACGGCAAGAAAGGGCCGGAAACCGGCAGCGCCATGCACGATTCCGGCAATTGCCGGGATGGTGCCGTCAGGAGGAACCGCTGATCGAGGTCGGCGCGCGCATCAAGGTGTCGCGCGGCAGCTCGCCGAACACGCGACGATAGCTGTCCGCAAACCGCGACAGGTCCCACAGGCCGCAGCTCAACGCGACCGCCTTGACCGACTTGCGGGTGGCGTCGGCCACGGAGAGCCCGCGGCAGGCCGCGCACAGGCGCAGCATCGACAGGTAGCGGTTGGGTGAGGTGCCGAACAGGTCTTCGAAGGCGTAGCGCAACGCACGCTCGCTGACCCCGGCCGCATCGCAGATCTCCTGCATGTAGATGTAGCGGCGCAGGTTCTGGCGCATGAACTGCTCGGCACGCTGGACGATCAGGTAGTGCGCGCGGCGCGCGCGAACTGGCCACCCGCTCTGCACCGCCCACGCCCAGCATGGCCTGGACATGCGCGTGCAGGACCGATTCGACTGCGTCGGCGGGAAAGCCGCCGACGTGCTTACCGAGCCACCCGGGCCACTGTGCATGCCGCTGCGCCACCGCCGACGCCCCATCGCCGGGGTCGGCACGGAACAGCGACAAGGCCTGGCCGGACGGCAGGCTGTTGCGCAGGGTGAGCTCGGCAAGCTTGCGCTCCAGCCGGCGCAACGGCGTGAGCAGCAGGCTCAGCCGCGTGCCGGCGCTCAACGCGAATTCGCTGACGCCCTCGGGCAACACGGTCAGTACCGTGCCAGCGACCAGCGGCACGCCGTGGCACCAGCTCTGCGCGGGATCGGTCTCGTGGATGTAGCCAAGCAGGCACCAGTCCTGCGGCAGCATGAAGCGCCCGCGGAACCGGAACCCGCACGTCGCGCTGCAGAACAGGGACTCGTCATGCACCTGCGACTGGATCGATGCGTGCGGCCCATTGCCGTCCAGCAGCACCACCTCCAGCTCGCACACACGCAACATTCCACCCAGCGTTGCCAGATCGAATGGCCGCAGCGCAGCTGCTCCTGCTTCGTCCACCACACCATCGGCCATGACAGTGGATCCCCGTTGTGAATCGTACCCGCTGGCGCACCGCAGTTGCCGCGGGAACACGTTCCTTCCAGATCGAGCGATGCCTCGATGACGTGGTGCCGCCCGGTGTCGCGCTGCGGATTGCCCGTTCCATCCCGCGGCGCATTATCCAAGTTTCGTCACGACCATGTGTACGCCGCGTCAATTCCGCGTGTCCGAGGATAATCCTCTCGGGCTGTAAACCAGGGCGAAAACAGCTTGTTTTACAGCTTCCGGCACGTCCCGGTTTTTGGCAAAAAATACGCAGGTCGATAACGCGGGCGGGTTTGCCGATTTTGTGCATCGAGACTGCCAGGACGACCTGAAGATAATCCGCAGCGGCGACGCCGGAACGTGGTGGGCGCCGGACTGCACAACAGGGGGCAAGGTGATGGACGTGCTGCAACCGAAACGGTGCCGCACCGCCCGCACGGCCGTGCGTGGCTGTTTGCGACGATGGACGGCACCATGAGACCGCTCGCCCCTCATGCCCCGCGCGAGGTGGACGCGGTCGTGCCTGCCGACCCGCAACTTCCGTTCGCGCACAGCGACGCGTACCAGAACGTGCTGGTCGCCGCGCTCGAGCACCTGCTGCTGGCCATCGAAGACCAACGCATCGACATCGAGGCGTGGGCGCCGGACACGGTGGCGCGTTACGTGCGCGCGCAGACCGGGCAGTTCCTGCAGGCCTGGGCGATAGCGCTGGACGAGGCCCAGCTGCAGATCCTGGCCGACGCCCTGGTGAAGGAGCTGATCGGCTTCGGCCCGCTTGACGACCTGCTTCATGACCCGGGCATCGACGACATCCTGGTCAATGGCTGCAACGACATCCAGGTGTCCCAGGGCGGCCGGCGGGTACAGCTGCGCGAGCGTTTCAGCGACGAGTCGCACCTGCTGCGCATCCTTCGGCGCATGCTGGCCCCGCTCGGCCATCGCCTCGACGAGACCCATCCGATGGTGGACATCCGCCTGCCCAACGGCGGCCGCCTCAACGCGATCATTCCGCCACTGGCGGTGGACGGACCGGTGGTGTCGATCCGCCGCTTCCGCCGGCATCCATTCACCCTCGGCGATCTTCACCGCAGGGGCAGCCTGGATGGCGCCATGCAGGGATTGCTGCAGGCGATGGTCGCCGCACGCTGCAACATCCTGGTGACCGGCAGCGTCGGCTCGGGCCGCACCTCGCTGCTCAACGCGCTGGTGGGCTGCGTGCCGCCCGGCGAGCGCGTGGTGACCCTGGAAGACAGCGTCGAACTCTCGCTCGATCACCCATGCGTGGTGCGCCTGGCCACCCGCAGTGGCGGTCCCGACGGCGAAAATGCGGTAGGCATCCCCGAGCTGCTGCGCAACTGCCTGCGCATGCGCCCGGACCGGGTGGTGGTCGGCGAGCTCTGCGGCGCCGAGACATGGGACCTGCTGCAGGCGATCAACCGCGGCCAGGACGGTTCGATGGCCACCCTGCAGGCCAGCTCCCCGCGCGACGCGCTGTACCGCATCGCCCGGCTGGCGGTGCTGGCGGGCGTCACCGGCAGCGAGGACAGCCTGCGCCGTCAGGTCGCCAGCGCCATCGATTTCATCGTGCACGTGGTGCGGCTGGACGATGGCCGCCGGGTACTGGCCTCGATCACCGAAATCACCGGAGTCGGCGACGGCGCGATCTGCACGCAGGAACTGTTCGGCCACCAGCGGCGGCTCGACGGCGATGGCAACACATGCGACGGCTGGGTCGGCCTCGACGCCGCACCGCAGTCCGGCAAGCTGGTGGGGTTCGAGCGGCATCCGCAGCCGGCGCCGGACAAATGAAAAGCGCCGGGCAAGGCCCGGCGCCAGGGGTCTACCCCACGCACGCCACCCGGATCAGGCGGCTGCGGCAACCTGCTCGCTCTGGCGCTGCACCAGCGCGTTGAAGCGCGCCAGCGAGCTCAGGTGGTGGTGGATCGAAGCCAGCCAGCCATTGCGGTGCCAGGCGACGATGATCTCGTCGGGAAGCTTTTCGAACTTCTCCACGTCGACCACCTGGAAACCGTTGACCGACATCTTCTCGCCACTGTTCAGGGTGACGTCGATGCTGCGCTCGACCAGCAGGTCCTGTGCCTTCAGCGCGGCGCTGAACTGGCGGGTCTGCTCGTGTTCGCGGGTGAAATCGGCGCAGAACTTCATCGCATTGTCGACCAGTTCGGTGGCCTTGCCGTCGACGAACAGCGGCTCGCCTTCGTCGCTCACGCCCTGGTTGACCTGTTCGGAATCAGCGTCCAGCGCCAGCAGGAAGTTGCCGTCTTCCTCGGACTGCATGAACACGAACGGGTAGCGACGCAGGTAGGCCGGCGCGTAGGTGTTGTCGGCCCACTTGCCGTCGGTCACGAACAGGTTGTTGCGGGCCAGGCCCACGGCCACGATCGGGGTCGCATCGTTGCCGGTGAACAGGATCGGGAAATGCTGCGCGGCCATGCCGAATTCCCCGATCACCGCCGGGATGGCATTGGTTTCGGCGGCGAACGCCAGCGAACCCGGGCGCAGGCGCCAGTTGGCGTGCTTGTCCGATTGCAGCGGCAGCGGCTGGCGGTAGAACAGCGGACCGGAAGCCTGGGCCGGGGCGTCCGGCGGAGTAGTCGTTTCAGCAGTCATGGATTTGATCAGGTACGACGCGCCAGACAGCCCGGGCGCGAAAGCGGGCACCGCATTGATCGGTCACTATAGCGTGGCTGTTTGACGATTGCCTGCCATGCCGAAAGCGACGACCCGCATGGCCAATCCGGGAACGACCGGGGATGATCGCGCTTTGCAGTAGATCTTCCCCCATGCCGACCTGTTTCCCTGCCCACGGCCTGATCGGCCTGCTCCGCCCCGCCCTGCTGGGCACCGCCTGCGCCGCGCTGGCCGCCTGTGACAACGCCGCGCCGGTCGCGCAGCTGCCCGGCCTGACCCTGATGTCCGCCCAGGACGTCGACCCGGCCTCGATGCCCGGCGGCGAAGACGCGCTGCGGCGGGTGCACTACCGCGACCGCCACGGCGAAGGGGTGCTGGTGCTGGAGCGCAGCGACAGCCTGGCCGACGACCCCGGCCGCGGCGGGACGCTGGACACCGCGATCCTGACCGCCCGGCTGTACATCCGCCCTGGCCCCCGGACAGCGTGGACGAAGCAGTGGCAGCGCCAGATCCGGCAGCCCTGTGCGGGGCCGGTGCTGGAAGCCCGCTGGCTGCTGCAGCACGTCAGCGCCACCGACCTGGATGGGGACGGCCAGGCCGAGATCACCCTGGCCAGCCGGACCTTCTGCGGCGGCGAGAACGATCCCCACCAGCTGCATGTCAGCCTGATCGATGGCACCACCCGCTACGGCATCGCCGGCGAAACCCGGGTCGACGCCTCCGGCGAGGTCCATGCTGCCGGGCAGCGGCACCCGAGCCCGTCGCTGTCCACGGCACCGCCGGTGTTCGTGGACTACCTGGACACCGTATGGACCACGTTGCTCGACAGCGCCGCCCTGCACGCCCGCGAGGCGCACTGAGCGCACGCCATGCCGGGGTGGTATGGTCAGGGCTGGCCCCGCTGGAGCGACCCATGACCTTCCGTTCGCGCATCCTGGTTCCGCTGGTGGCGCTTGCCACCCTGGCCCTGTCCGCTTGCGCCGCCTCGTCGGGCCCGGAGATCACCGGCAGCGGCCAGTGCACGGCCGCACCGCTGGCCTGGGCCGTCGGCAAGCCTGCCGACGAAGCCACCATGCGCGCCCTGCTCAAGCAGAGCGGCGCCGGACTGATCAACCCTATCGGCCCGGAAACGATCACCAGCCGCGACCATCGCCCGGACCGCCTGCGCGTGTACATCGACAAGGACAACATCATCACGTCGGTCCAATGCGGGTAATGCCGGGCCCGGCCCGGCGCCACCGCATCACAGCGCCAGTGCATCCGCGTTGATGTCGGCCAGCCTGCGGGCGCCGATCAGGGTCATCGCTACGCGCATTTCCTTCGCCATCAGGTCCAGCAGGTTGCCGACCCCGGCGCCGCCCTGGGCGGCCAGCGCGTAGACGAACGCGCGCCCCAGCAGCACGCCGTCGGCACCCAGCGCCAGCATCCGCACCACGTCCAGCCCGTTGCGGATGCCGGAGTCGGCCAGGATCTCCACCTCGCCCTTGACCGCGTCGGCAATCGCCGGCAGCGCCCGTGCGGTGGACAGCACCCCGTCCAGCTGGCGACCTCCGTGGTTGGACACCACGATGCCGTCGGCACCGAAGCGCACCGCATCGCGCGCGTCCGCCGCGTCAAGGATGCCCTTGATCACCATCGGCCCGCTCCAGAACTCGCGGATCCACTCCAGGTCCTTCCACGAGATCGATGGATCGAAATTGCTGCCCAGCCAGCCGATGTAGTCGGCCAGGCCGGTGGGGCTGCCACGATAGGTGGAGATGTTGCCCAGGTCATGCGGGCGCCCGCGCAGGCCCACGTCCCACGTCCAGCGCGGATGGGTGGCCGCCTGCAGCAGGCGCCGCAGCCCGGCGTGGGGGCCGCTCATGCCCGAATGCGCATCGCGGTAGCGCGCCCCCGGCACCGGCATGTCCACCGTGAACACCAGCGTGGTCACCCCGGCGGCCTTTGCCCGCTCCAGTGCATGGCGCATGAAGCCGCGATCCCTGAGCACGTACAGCTGGAACCACATCGGGCGGTCGACGGCCGGTGCCACCTCTTCGATCGGGCACACCGACACCGTCGACAGGGTGAAGGGAATGCCGCGACTGGCCGCCGCCCGCGCCGCCTGCACTTCACCGCGCCGCGCGTACATGCCGGTCAGGCCGACCGGGCCCAGCGCCACCGGCATCGCCATGCGCTCGCCGAGCAGCTCGGCCTCCAGGCTCAGGTCGGACATGTCGCGCAGCACGCGCTGGCGCAGCGCGATGTCAGCCAGATCGGCGACGTTGCGCCGAAGCGTGTGTTCGGCGTAGGCGCCGCCGTCGATGTAGTGGAACAGGAAAGGTGGCAGCCGGCGTTGCGCGGCCGCGCGATAGTCGGTGGAAGCGGAAATGATCATGGTCCAACCATGGCGGAGACATGCGCCGTCCGCCCATTAGACCAAAGATTGAACGGTGCCCCTAGCAGCCGCAGGGCGTGGAGGGGCCCTTCAGTTCGACCCCGTTGCCGTCCGGGTCGCGCAGGTACAGCGATCGCCCGTCGCCTTCCGCGCCCAGGTTGCTGGACACCTCACCGTCCACGGCAACGCCATGCATCTGCAGGTGTTCGCGCAGGTGGGACTCGTCGAACGGCTCGATGCGCAGGCACAGGTGTTCCAGGTTGCGGCCCTGCGTGCCGGCGGCAGGGCCGCCGCGCCGGCCCAGCGAACCGTCCACCGCGATCAGGTCGATCATTGATGCACCGGCATGCAGGTGCACCATGCCCAGCGACGGGCGTTCCCGGGCCACGCTGCAGCCAAGGACATCGCGGTAAAACGCGACCGACCGCTCCAGGTCCTGCACGCGCAGCACCAGGTGGTCGATCCGCTGCAGCTCGAAGGGACGTTCGCTGCTCATGTGGACTCCAGTTTCTTGGCCAGCCGACGGAACACCGTCAGTACGATCACGCACAGCACGCTCACCCCGATGGCGATCACGTACTCCCCGATGCCCACGGCGATGCCGATCGCTGCGGCCATGATCAACGAACTGGCGGTGGTCAGTCCGCTGACTTCGTCGTCGCGGTTGCCGCGCAGGATGGTACCGGCGGCAACGAAGCCCACGCACGCCACCACCGCCTCGATCAAACGCACCGGGTCCACCTGCAGCAGGTCGCGGTAGCGTTCCTGCTGGAAGTGTTCGGCGATGCTGTCGCCCAGGCCCACGATCAACGCCGCGGCACCGGCGATCAGCATGTGCGTACGCAGGCCGGCCGCATGCTTGCCCAACTCGCGCTCGATGCCGAGCACGCCGCCAAACAGCATCGCGGCGGCGATGCGCAGCAGGATCGACAGATCTTGTTCCAGTCCCATCACGCACTCCTCAAAGGTGAACAGAGCGTTGCGTGGGCGATGTGGGAGCGCCGTGAAAGTGCTTGTGAGCGCGGCGTGCACACCATCACTGGGCCAGGTAGCCGCCGTCGATGGCGTAATACGTGCCGGTGGCAAACGACGCATCGCTGCTGGCCAGCCAGGCCACCAGCGCGGCGACCTCCTCCGCCTTGCCCAGTCGGTTCAGCGCATGCTTGGCTTCCAGCGCCTTGCGCACCGCCGGATCCATCTTGTCCAGCAGCGGGGTGGCGATGAAGCCCGGCCCGACTGCATTCACCCGGATGTTGTCGCCGGCATGTTCCCACGCAGCCGTCTGGGTGAGCCCGACCACGCCGTGCTTGGCGGCCACGTAGGCGGCCGAATTGGGGAAACCGACCTGGCCCAGGATCGAGGCCATGTTGATGATGCTGCCGCCCTTGCCGGCCTTGCGCAGCGCCTGGATCTGCGCCCGCTGGCACAGGAACACGCTGTTGAGGTTGACGTCGATGACGCGCTTCCAGCCATCGACCGGGTAGTCTCCACTGCTCGCCGACGGGCCACCGATGCCGGCGTTGTTGACCGCGATATCCAGCCCACCCAGTTCCTCAACGGTGCGCTGCACGGCGGCTTCCACTGCCGCTTCATCGGTTACGTCCAACGCGATGCCGACGGCCTTGACGCCCTTGCCACGGATCGCCTCGGCCGTCTTCTGCACCGCGTCGTCCTTGAGGTCCCAGACCGCCACAGCCGCACCCGAGTCGGCCAGCAGTTCGGCCACGGCCAGGCCGATGCCCGACACGCCCCCGGTGACGATGGCGACCTTGCGCTTGAGTTGGTAATCAATCATTGCACTGCCTCTGCTTGGGTTCGCACCTACGCTACGCCTGGTCTGCGTTACGCAACGTGCACACAGCACCCCGCAACAATCCTTCCCATCGCTGCAACGCACCCCGGCCTATGCTGGGTGTCGTATCCCCTGCACGACCTTTCCTCCCCCAAGGCATCGCACATGACCCAGTCTCCTGACGGCACGCTGTTCACTCCCACCCGGCTCGGCGCCATCGATGTCGGCAACCGCATCGCGATGGCGCCGCTCACCCGCAACCGCGCCATCGACGGACGCGTGCCCAATCCGCTCGCCGTCCAGTATTACGAGCAGCGCGCAAGCGCCGGCCTGATCATCGCCGAAGCGACCCAGATCAGCCCGCTCGGGCAGGGTTACCTGGATACGCCCGGGATCTACAGCCAGGAGCAGATCGATGCCTGGCGCAAGGTCACCGACGCCGTGCACGCCCGCGGCGGCCGCATCGTGCTGCAGCTCTGGCACGTGGGCCGCATCTCGCACACCAGCCTGCTGCCCGAGGGTGAAGTGCCGGTAGCGCCCAGCGCGGTGCGCGCCAACAGCAAGACCTTCACCGCCAAGGGCTTCGAGGACGTTTCCGAGCCGCGGGCGCTGCGCCTGGAAGAGATCCCGGCGCTGGTCCAGGACTACCGGCAGGCCGCACGCAATGCGATCACCGCCGGCTTCGATGGCGTGGAAGTGCATGCGGCCAACGGCTACCTGATTGACCAGTTCCTGCGCGATGGCAGCAACCTGCGCACCGACAACTATGGTGGCAGCATCGAGAACCGCACCCGCCTGCTCGACGAGGTGGTGCGTGCGATTGCGGCGGAGATCGGTGCCGATCGCACCGGCGTGCGCCTGTCGCCGGTAACCCCGGCCGGCGATGCGCACGACTCCAACCCGCAGCCGCTGTTCGAACGCGCGGTCGAGCGCCTCGATGCGATCGGTGGGCTGGCCTTCGTGCACGTGATCGAAGGCGCCACCGGCGGGCCGCGCGACAACATTCCGTTCGACTATGCGGCGCTGCGGGCGAAGTTCAACGGTCCGTGGATCGCCAACAACGGCTACGACAAGGACAGCGCCGAGCAGGCGGTGGCGTCGGGCTATGCCGACATGATCGCGTTCGGCCGCGCCTTCATCGCCAACCCGGACCTGGTCGAACGCCTGCGCCTGGGCGTGGAATTGTCCGAGCTGGACCCGGACACCCTGTACGGCGGCGGCGCCAAGGGCTACATCGACTACCCCAGCGTGTCGGGCTGAGCCCTGACACGCCGTAGAGCCGGGCTCTGCCCGGCTCCGCCCATCAATACACCGGCAGCGAAATGAAACTGGCCCGCCCCGGCGCATGCCACACCTGCTGGGTCGCCTTCTGGTAATCACCCGGCTTGGCCAGGTAGATGTTCGGCACGAAGGTCTGCGGGTTGCGGTCGTACAGCGGGAACAGGCTGGACTGGACCTGCACCATCACCCGGTGGCCCGGCTGGAAGACGTGGTTGGCGGTGGGCAGGCCGAATCTGTAGTCGAGCACCTGGTTGGCGGTGATCGCCTTCGGTTCGCTGAAGCTTTCGCGGTAGCGGCCCCGGAAGATCGCCATCGAAACGCCAAGCTCATAGCCGCCCATCTCCGGCGTCGACGGCACCTGGTCCGGGTACACGTCGATCAGCTTCACCACCCAGTCGCTGTCGCTGCCGCTGGTGGCCGCCTGCAGGTTGACCTGCGGCGCGCCACCGATCCGCAGCGGCGCGGTGAGCGGCTCGCTGATGAAGGTGAGCACGTCGGGGCGGCCATCGACGAAGCGCTGGTCCTTGACCAGCCAGCTGGTCCACATGTCGCGGTCGGCGAAGCGCACCGGACGCGGCGCGAACGGGACCGGCTTGGCGGGGTCGGATACGTAGGCTTCGTACGTGGCCTCCCCCGCCTGCGGCGCCTCGAACGAGAGCTTGCCGCCGGCACGCAAGTACAGCGGCCGGGTCTGGGCAGCGGTTCGCGGCCACTGCTGCAGCTTGTCCCAGTGGTTTTCGCCGGTGTTGTAGATCAGGACCGGCGGGGTATCGGCCTTGGCCGCGCCATCGACAAGGTACTGGTCGAAGAACGGCTTGAGCACGTCACGACGGAACTGCAGTGCGGTATCGCCATCGAACTTCAGGGCGCCCAGGCTGCTGCCGTCGTAGTTGACCTGGCTGTGCCGCCACGGGCCCATGACCAGATAGTTGAGCGTATTGCCGGTGTCACGCGGCTCCATCGCGGCGTAGCTGTGCACCGCGCCCCACATGTCCTCCTGGTCCCACAGGCCCTGCAGCCACATGGTGGGCACCTTGAGCGGGGTGCTGGCCATGCGCTTGTCCAGCGCCTGTTCCTGCCAGAAGGCGTCGTAAGCCGGGTGCTCGACCAGCTTGTGCCACCACGGCAGCTGTTCGAGGCCATTGGCCTTGGCATAGTCACCGGCCGAACCGGCGCGCAGGAAGGTGGTGTAATCGTCGTAGCCCTGGCTGGGAATGGCCGGGCCCTTGCCGCGCTTGGCCAACTGGCCGGTGAAGTAGCCGAAGTTGACCTGGCGGAAGGCGCCGTAGTTGAGCCAGTCATCGCCCATCCAGCCATCGATCATCGGGCTCTGCGGGGCGGCCACCTTGAGTGCGGGATGCGGGTTGGTCAGCGCCATGACCACGGTGAAGCCTTCGTACGAAGAGCCGAGCATGCCCACTTTGCCGTTGCTTTCGGGCACATGCTTGACCAGCCAGTCGATGGTGTCCCACGCATCGGTGGCATGGTCCACCTTGGTGGCGTTGAGCGGGCCGCGCAGCGGCCGGGTCATCACGTAATCGCCTTCGGAACCGTACTTGCCGCGGATATCCTGGAACACGCGGATATAGCCGGCATCGACGAACACTTCATCGCCCTGCGGAAGGATGTCGCGCATGTGCGGCGAATCCATGCGCTTGGCACGGTTGGCGGCATCGTACGGCGTACGGGTCAGCAGCATGGGCGCGTTGCGTGCGCCCTTGGGCACCACGATCACCGTATACAGCTTCGTCCCGTCGCGCATGGGAACCATCACTTCGCGCTTGTCGTAGTCATACCCCGCAGTAGGGGTGACGAAGCCCTTGGCCGGAATATCCGGCGTCATCGGCGCGGTCTGCGCCGACACGCTGGCAGCGACCATCAGGCTCAGCAACAGCACAGGCACGACACGAACACGCATGGCTCTCTCCGGGAAGGTGATGGCAGGCAACTCCCGCAGCCTAGCGCTGTTTCCCGCCACCCGATATGTGCCTTTGGTTGGCCACCAACGGCCTTCTGGAGCAAAGGCTTTGAGGCAAAAGCAATCTTGTCTGCGAGTCCGCCTGGTGAGGGCTGGTGGGGGCAGGTTCGCGGGGGGCGCCGTAAACCCATCCATGGGGGCTTGGTCGCCGCATCCATGCGGCTCACACCCCCGCAAACCTACCCCCACCAGCCCTTCGATAGTGGGTCGGTCATTCACTCAAAAAGCAACGCATTGCCGACTTGTGCTGTTGCGACCGCGCACGGCAATCTGTCTGGAGGTGGGCGGGTACCCCCATCCGGGACTGTCTAAAACATGGATGTTTTTGACAAGCCCCCATGGATGGGTTCACGGCGGGTCCCGGATGGGGGTGCCCGCCCGCCTCAGCGCGCGGTAATCAAAACGCTGCTCTTGGCGGCACCACCCGCAGCTCACTTCACCACGCCACCACTCAACACCATCGGCGAGGTCTGCAGCGGCTCATTGGCAGAACGCGAAAGCTGCAGTTCGTACCGACCTTCGGCGATCTTCCACTGTTTGTCGGCCGTATCGAAACTCGCCATCGCCTTCGGTTCGGCCTCGATCCGGATCCGGCGCGATTCGCCCGGCTGCAGCATCACTTTCTGGAACCCGATCAGGCGGATCGGCGTGGCGCTGCCTTCCGGCAGCTTGAGGTACAGCTGCGCCACGTCCGCGCCGGCCACCTTGCCCGTGTTGCGCACGTCCACCGTCGCCACCAGGCGCTGGCCCATCGCCGTGTAGGCCAGGTTGTCGTACTGGAAGCTGGTGTACGACAGACCGTGGCCGAACGCGAACTGCGGGGTCAGCCCCTTGGCCGCGAACCACTTGTAGCCTACGTTCGCGCCTTCGATGTTGTAATCGATGGTGTCATCCGGCTTCTGCTTCGGATTGAAGCCCAGCCCGTTCACATGCGGGCGCGGCAACTGCGACACGTCCACCGGCCAGGTCACCGGCAGGCGACCGGACGGATTGACCTTGCCGGTCAGCAGCGCCGCGATCGCCTCACCGCCGCGGATGCCCGGGTACCACGCCTGCAGGATCGCCGGCACCTGCTGCAGCCACGGCAGCTCCACCGGCCCGTTGGTTTCCAGCACCACCACCGTCTTCGGATTGGCCTTGGCCACCCCCGCGATCAACGCATCCTGGTTGTCAGGCAGCTGCATGTGCGGCAGATCGACCGACTCCGCCGACCACTGCGTTGCGAACACGATCGCCACGTCCGCCACCGCCGCAGCGCGCGCCGCCGCCGCCACGTCGCGCCCGTCCACGTACTCGATGTTCGCATCCGGGCGCTCCGCACGCAGCGCCTGCAACGGTGACGACGGATGGAAGATCACCGGGCCCGGCCACGTCGTCGGCAGCACGCCCGGCACCGCATTGGTGCCCCGCGCAGTGAACCCAACGTGCGACGAACCACCGCCACCGATCACCCCCTTGTCCGCGTGCCCGCCGATGATCACGATGCGCTGCACGTCATTGCCCAGCGGCAGCAGAGCGCTTTCATTGCGCAGCAGCACGCTGCCCTCTTCCACCGTGCGCTGCGCCGCGTCGAAACCGGCCGCGACGTCGATCGGCACGTGCTGGGGCGGCAGGTCGAAGTTGCCATGCGCGAACATCGTGCGCAGGATCCGCGCCACCATGTCGTCCAGGCGCGCCTGCGGCACCACCCCGCCGGCCACCGCCAGGCGCAGCGGCTGGTCGAAGTACACCGCCTTGTCGAACACCTCACCGGCCGACTGCTGGTCCAGGCCCGCCAGCGCCGCCTTCGAACCGCTGTGCACGCCGCCCCAGTCCGACATCACGAAACCGGGGAACTTCCATTCCTGCTTGAGCACCTGGTTCATCAGGTAATCGTGCTCGCAGCCGTAGGTGCCGTTGATCCTGTTGTACGAACACATCACCGACCCCGGCTTGCCTTCGTCCAGCGCAATCTCGAACGCCAGCAGGTCCGACTCGCGCATCGCCTGCTCGCCGATCTCGGCGCTGTGGAAGTTGCGCGAGGTTTCCATGTCGTTGAGCGCGAAATGCTTCATCGTCGAAATCACGTGCTGGCTCTGCACGCCCCGGATCGACTCACCGACCAGCCGCCCGGCCAGCAGCGGGTCTTCACCGGCATACTCGAAATTGCGGCCGTTGCGTGGATCGCGCTGCAGGTTGACGCTGCCCGCCAGCAGGATGTTGAAGCGCTGCTGCCACGCCTCGCGGCCCATCGTGGCGCCCCCGGTGAACGCGATCTGCGGGTTCCAGGTCGACGCCGTGGACGGCCCCGACGGCATCGCCGTGGCGATATCGCCCTTGCGGATCCCGCCCGGGTTGGTCACGCCCACGCCGGCGTCGGCCGACTGCTGCGCCGGAATGCCCAGCCGCGGCACGCCCGGCACGAAACCGGCCGAGCCCACCGCGCCTTCCGGCAACGGCCCGCCGTCCTTGCCCAGCCCGAAATAGCTGTGCAGCATCTGGAATTTCTCATCCACCGTCATGCGCGCCACCAGCAGCTTCGCGCGGGCATCGGCGCCCAGCCCGGTGTCCATCCACGGCGTATCGCCGCCGACCGGTGCGGTGTACCCCAGCGTCACCCGCTGGCCGGCAATGCTCAGCGTGTCATCCAGGCGCAGCTTGACCGGGGTCGACGCCGCCGCCTCGAAGCCAACGCTGTAGCCATCGCTCTTGCCGATTGCAGCGAAACCGGCGCCGGTCGCCGTCTGTGCATCGCTGCCCAGCAGCACCGCCGGCGCGCCCAGGCGCGAGCCGTCCACCAGCGCCTTGACCGGCGCTGCATCGGCCGCGCCACCGGCACGGGTATACAGCGCCACCACGTGGCGGCCATCGTTGAGCCGCAGGTAGTTCAGGCCCGGCGCTTCCACGCCCGATTCGGCTTCCACCGGCAGCCGCGACAACACCACGCTGCCGCGCTGTTCCGAAGCAGCCGGATCGGCGCTGACGAAACGGTAGGTGTAGCCCAGCTGGTCGGCCAACGCCGCCAGCGGATCCGGCGCCAACGCGGTGTCCATCGTGTCGGCCGCACGGACCACGTTGTCGATGGTCAGCACGTCCACGTCCAGCGCCTGCAGCTGCGCGGCCACCGCAGAGGCATCCAGGTGCGCAGGCGCCTGTTCCAGGCGCAGCACGGTGAAGGCCTCGGCAGCGACGGCCGGCGCCGCCGAAGCAACGGCGACAAGCGACACGGCAATGGCGGCCGTCAGGGCCAGCGGCTTTGTAATCGTTTTCATAAGCGGGCGAAACACCTTTTGCTGACGCAGAAAATCCAGGGAGTCTTGCCGCAGAAGGGTGCAGCGCCGTAGTGGCAGACACCAGGCCCACCGGCCCGGTCTCGGGAACTACACGGGTACGCCGGCCACGATCAGACCCCTCCGCCTGTCGCTACAGCCACCGCATCCGCTGGATGCCGTCTCCGGCACCCATCCGGTCAAGGGTCGTCCACCGCGTTCATCCGTGTCAACAACCGGTTCATTTCAAGGTGACCGGGGCCAAGCGTAGAGCCGGGCTCTGCCCGGCTGCTCTCCAAGGAGCCGTCTAACAGACGGCTCTACCCCCCGCGGAAAATTCATTAGCAATTTTGCTAATTGGCGCTAGCATGTCGGTCTCCCCCCTTGACACGCTCTCCGCCCATCCTCGCCTTCATGTTCAGGTTCATCGCCCATCCCTGCCTGCTTCCGCCCTCCCGGGAGGTGCCCTGATGGGCGCGGTGCGGGCACTGGAACAGCTGCTGGAAAGCCGCCAGGTCTGGCGCGGGCAGCCGCGCGGTGCGGTTGCAGAGACCCCGGCCCACCCCACCGGGC
>NZ_CAUQPH010000034.1:0-33436 GCF_963519925.1 uncultured Stenotrophomonas sp.
TGCCACTGCAGACCGTGCTGCAGGGCTCTGCCAGCGTGGTGTTGGCCGGCCTGCAGCTGCCGGCGGACAGCGGGCGCCTGGACCTGCTGCTGGACTCCGTCCCCGGCGACCCGGGCGCCCGTCCGCAGGACGTGGCCTACGCACTGCCGTTCGACGCCAGGCGCTTCCAGGTCACCCAGGCGCCGCAGGGTCGGTTCAGCCACGACGACGCCGAAAACCGCGACGCGGTGGACTTCGCCCTTCCCGAAGGCACCCCCGTGCTGGCCGCCCGCGCCGGCAAGGTCATGCAGGTGCAGGGCAACTTCAGCGGCAATGGCCGCGACCCGGCCCGCGACCGCGAGCGCGCCAACTTCATCCGCGTGCTGCATGAGGACGGCAGCATGGCCGTGTACGCGCACCTGCGCGAAAACGGGGTCCTGGTGCGCAGCGGGCAGCGGGTCGAGGCCGGGCAGCGCATCGGCGTATCCGGCAATACCGGCTTCAGCACCGCCCCGCACCTGCACTTCGTGGTGCAGGCCAATGCCGGCATGCAGCTGCGCTCGGTCCCGGCGCGCATCGTGGCGCCCCAGGGCGAGCTGCATTTCGCCCGGGAACAGGCCGAGGGCGGCGACGCGGCCAGCCACTGACCCGCCCCGGCGGGCGGCCCGGTATACTGATGGGCTTATCTCTTTGAAAAGCGCCCCGGTCGGGCGCCTGCCGCCATGTCCGAAGTCGCTACCGAAGCTGCGCGCCGCCGCACCTTCGCCATCATTTCCCATCCTGACGCCGGGAAGACCACGCTGACCGAAAAGCTGCTGCTGTTCGGCGGTGCGATCCAGATGGCCGGCTCGGTCAAGGGCCGCAAGGCCGCCCGCCACGCCACCTCGGACTGGATGGCGCTGGAAAAGGAGCGCGGCATCTCGGTCACCTCGTCGGTGATGCAGTTCCCTTACGAGGGCAAGATCGTCAACCTGCTCGACACGCCGGGCCACGCCGACTTCGGCGAAGACACCTACCGCGTGCTGACCGCGGTCGACTCGGCGCTGATGGTCATCGACGTGGCCAAGGGCGTGGAAGAGCGCACCATCAAGTTGATGGAAGTGTGCCGCCTTCGCGACACCCCGATCATGACCTTCATCAACAAGCTCGACCGCGAAGGCAAGGAGCCCATCGACCTGCTCGATGAAGTGGAGAGCGTGCTCGGCATCCAGTGCGCGCCGGTGACCTGGCCGATCGGCATGGGCCAGCGCCTGAAGGGCGTGGTCCACCTGATTTCGGGCGAAGTGCACCTGTACGAGCAGGGCCGCAACTTCACCCGCCAGGATTCCACCATCTTCCCGTCCATCGACTCGCCCGGGCTGGCCGAGAAGATCGGCGAGCGCATGCTGGCCGACCTGCGCGACGAACTGGAACTGGTGCAGGGCGCCAGCCATGCCTTCGACGTGGACGCCTACCTGGCCGGCAAGCAGACCCCGGTGTTCTTCGGCTCCGGCGTGAACAACTTCGGCGTGCAGCCGCTGCTGGACTTCTTCGTCGAGCATGCGCCCTCACCGCAGCCGCGTGCAACCACCGGCCGGGTGATCGCCCCGCAGGAGAACAAGCTGACCGGCTTCGTGTTCAAGATCCAGGCCAACATGGACCCGCAGCACCGCGACCGGGTCGCGTTCATGCGGGTCTGCTCGGGCCGCTTCGCCGCCGGCATGAAGACCTTCCACGTCCGCACCGGCAAGGAAATGAAGCTGGCCAACGCGCTGACCTTCATGGCCAGCGATCGTGAAATCGCCGCCGAAGCGTGGCCGGGCGATGTGATCGGCATCCACAACCACGGCACCATTTCCATCGGCGACACCTTCACCGAAGGCGAAGCGGTGAGCTTCACCGGCATTCCCAACTTCGCCCCGGAACTGTTCCGTCGCGCCCGCCTGCGCGACCCGCTCAAGCTGAAGCAGCTGCAGAAGGGCCTGGCCCAGTTGTCCGAAGAAGGCGCGACCCAGTTCTTCCGCCCGCTGATGAGCAATGACCTGATCCTGGGCGCGGTCGGCGTGCTGCAGTTCGACGTCGCCGCGTACCGGCTGAAGGACGAATACGGCGTGGAAGCGGTGTTCGAGCCGGTCAGCGTCAGCACCGCCCGCTGGGTGACCTGCAGCGACGAAAAGAAGCTGGAGGAGTTCCGCGAAAAGAACGCCAACAACCTCAGCATCGATGCCGCCGGCCACCTGGTGTACCTGGCCCCGACCCGGGTCAACCTACAGCTGGCGCAGGAACGTGCACCGGACGTCCGCTTCGCCGCCACCCGCGAGGCGGCGCACAGCATTTCGGTCGGCTGACCGGCGCAATCGCGATGGCGCGTGCACGCGCGCGCCATCGCGGCGATGATAGGGCGCAAGCGGGTCCCCCTCCCCGTGCCTCGATCATCGCCATGACCTCTGTTGCGTCCGTACGTGAAGAAATCGCCAGCGCCCTCACCCACGGCCTCGGCGCGGTGGCTGCGCTGGCCGGCAGCGCGGTACTGATCACCCTCGCCGCCATCTACGGCGATGCCTGGCAGCTTGCCAGCGCCATCGTGTTCGGCGTCGCCCTGCTGCTGCTCTACACCGCCTCCACCCTGTACCACGCCATCCAGCACCCGATCGCCAAGGGTCGCCTGAAGGTCTTCGACCACTGCGCGATCTACCTGCTGATCGCCGGCACCTACACCCCGTTCACCCTGATCGGCCTGCGCGGCCCGTGGGGCTGGGGCATGTTCATCGCGATCTGGACCCTGGCCCTGGCGGGGGTCATCTTCAAACTGTTCTTCACCGGCCGCTTCAAGCTGCTCTCCACCGCGATCTACATCGCCATGGGCTGGATGGTGCTGGTGGCGATCAAGCCGATGTGGTCCTCCATCGACGGCTGGACCCTGGGCTGGCTGTTCGCCGGCGGCCTGTCGTACACGCTGGGCACCTACTTCTACCACCGCGAATCGATCCGGTACTCCCACGCCATCTGGCACCTGTTCGTGATCGGCGGCAGTGTCTGTCACTTCGTAGCAGTCACATCACAGGTGCTGTGACTGCTACGAAGTGACTGCCCAATCCTGCTGCGCAGGATCGGCCCCCCGGGCATGTCTCGCGCCCCTTTAACAAAGGGGGCTTGCACGTGCTGGATTACCTCCTCGCTGACGCGACTGTTACGTCTGCTTCGCGTTACCTGCACGATGGACGGGCAAGGATGGTGGAGTGAATACCTTTACCGATCCTGCGCCCACCGCCCCATCCTCCCGCCCGCGCTGGCGCATGCGCCGGCCTGGCAAGCGCGGTCAGCGCTGGCTGGCGGTGCTGGTGTTCCTGGTTGCCCTGATCCTGCTGGTGATCGCACTGTGGGACTGGAACTGGTTCAAAGGCCCCGTCGAACGGGCCGTCCAGGCCAAGACCGGGCGTGAATTCCATATCGGCGGCAACCTCGATGTCGACCTCGGCCACACTCTTACCGTGCGTGCCGATCGCCTCACCTTCGCCAACGCCGAATGGTCCAGGACCCCGCGCATGGCCAGCGCCGACCGCGCCGAAATCGACCTGCGCGCGTGGCCCCTACTGCGCGGCCAGATCCGCATTCCCGAGATACGCCTCACCCGTCCCGACCTCCTGCTCGAAACCGCCCCCGGCAAGGACCAGCCTGGCAACTGGGACTTCCTCGGCCCCAGCGATGGCGATCCACCGGTCCTGCAACGCCTGCTGGTCGACGACGGTCGGCTCAAATTCCTCGATGCCGCCGGCAGGACCGACATCCTCGTATCGCTCAACAGCGGCAAGCCGCGCAGTGCCGACAGCGCCCCGCCGCTGCTGGTCAGCGGCAAAGGGCGTTGGCAGGGCAACCCCTTCACCCTCGACGGCAACACCGAATCGCCGCTGGAACTGACCAACAGCGACCACCCGTTCCGCATCCACCTCGACGGCCGCGCCGGCGCCACCCGCGCCATCGCCAGCGGCACCCTCACCAACCCGTTCGCCCTGCGCACCTTCGACCTGGACTTCGCCCTGAGCGGCCAGGACATGGAAGACCTCTATCCCCTGATCGGCCTGGCCATTCCATCCACGCCCCCGTACCGACTCAAGGGCAGGCTGAAGCGCAACAACGACACCTGGCGCTACGAGAACTTCACCGGCGTCGCCGGCGACAGCGATCTGGGCGGTACCGCGCAGATCGAAACAGGCCGCGACCGCCCCTTCCTGAAAGCCGACCTCGTTTCCAAGCGCCTGGACTTCGACGACCTGGCCGGCTTCATCGGCGCCCCGCCCAAGACCGGTGCAGGCGAAACCGCCAACGCCGAACAGAAGGCCGAAGCCGCAGCCTTGGCCGCCAAAGCCCGGATCCTGCCCGACACCCCCTACAACCTGACCAAACTGCGCGCCATGGACGCCGACGTGAAGTGGAAGGCACAACGCATCAACGCGCCTTCCCTGCCCTTGGACGACATGGACGCCCACCTCAAGCTCGATGACGGCCTGCTGCGCCTGGAGCCGCTCAACTTCGGCGTCGCGGGTGGCGATATCCGCAGCACCATCCGCATGGACGCACGCAAACCGACCATCGCCATCCAGCTCAAGGCGAGCATCCGCAAAGTGCAGCTGGGCGGCCTGTTCCCCGACGCCAAGCTGGCCGAACAGGCATCCGGCGGCATCAGCGGCGAAATCGACCTGAGCGGCACCGGCAACTCCATCGCCGCCATGCTCGGCAGCTCCGACGGCAACGTCGCCATCGGCATGGGTCGTGGTCACATCGGCAACCTGATCATGGAACTGGCCAGCCTCGACGTCGCCGAATCGCTGAAGTTCCTGTTCACCGGCGACAGACAGATCCCCCTGCGCTGCGCCTGGGGCGACTTCGGCGTGCAGCGCGGCCTGATGACCTCCCAGCAGCTCGCCTTCGACACCACCGACACCCTGCTGCTGGGCGAAGGCACCATCGACCTCAAACAGGAACAACTCGACCTGCTGCTGCGCCCGCGCCCCAAGGACATCAGCATCCTCGCCCTGCGCTCCCCGCTGCGCATCGGCGGCACCTTCAAGGACCCCTCGTTCCGTCCGGATTTCAAAGCCCTGGGCATCCGCGGCGCAATTGCAGTGGCGTTGGGCACGATCACCCCGCCAGCCGCGTTGCTGGCCACCATCGAGACCGGTCCAGGCGAAGATTCCAATTGCGGCGGACGGTACGCGAAGTAGCAGAGGGCCGCGCACGAACAAAGGTCAACGGCCCTCGCCGACAATGGTCATGCGTTACCGTGCCGATCAAGTGGGTCGGCGGTCGTCTGGCGACCGACCCTACCGCGGCATGAGAGCCAGGGCGGCGTACTGCTTTTCCCAACCGCACACGACCTTGTAGGGGGGGCGGCCGCCGGGTAGCCCCCGGAGGGACGCTAGAAAACATGGATGTTTTCTTGCAGCCTACAGGGACGTACTTGCGGCGTGTCCCGGAGCGGGGCTGCCCGGCGGCCGCCCCAGCACGTAGCAATGAATAGCTGCTCTTCAGCAGTAGGCAGTAAGCAGCAGACTCAACCCGCCACGATGTACTGCTGCAACTGATCCAGCTTCTGCGCCTGCTCGTCGATCACCGACTTGACCAGATCGCCGATGGAGATCACACCGATCACGCCGCTGCCGTCCACCACGGGCAAGTGGCGGATGCGGTAATCAGTCACCAGCTGCAGGCAATGTTCAACCTGTTCGGACGGCGCTACCGTCACCACCTTCGCCGTCATGATCTCGCTCACCCGCGTGGTCCGCGAAGAGCGCTCGTGCAACACGATCTTGCGCGCGTAATCGCGCTCGGACAGGATCCCGACCAGATCGCCGCCCTCCATCACCACGACCGCACCGATGCTCTTCTCGGCCATCAGCCGGATCGCATCGATCACCGCCGATTCCGGACCTACCGCGAATACCTCAGGGGACTTGCCTTCCAACAGCTGTCGTACCGTGGTCATCTCGCTGCCCTCCACCGATGGGATGCACCGCCGAGTCTGCCACGAACGGTGCATGCCAGGTGTCAACCAGATACAACGGCCGCTGCTTCGACTCCTCGTACAACCGGCCCAGGTATTCACCGATCAGCCCCAGCGCGATCAACTGCACCCCGCCCAGGAACAGGATCACCGCCATCATCGTCGGATACCCCGCCACCCGGTCCCCGTAGAGCGCCGCCTTCACCACCACCCACGCCCCGAACACGAACGCAACACTGGCCGTCAACAGCCCCAGGTAAGTCGCCGCCCGCAGCGGTACCGTCGAAAAACTCGTGATGCCCTCCAGCGCGAAGTTCCACAACCTCCAGAACCCGAACTTCGTATCGCCCACCATCCGCGCATGCCGGTGGTATGGCAGCGCCTTGCGCCGGAACCCCACCCAACCGAACAGCCCCTTCATGAACCGGTGCCGCTCACGCAGCTGGCCCAGCGCCTCCAGCGCACGCGGCGACAACAGCCGGAAATCGCCCGTATCGGCCGGAATCGGCGTTTTCGACAGACGACCGATCACCCGGTAGAACGCCGACGACGTACTCCGCTTCAGCCACGTTTCCCCGTCGCGCTCCTGCCGCGTCCCATAGATGTTGTCGTATCCCTGCCGCCACAGCGCCACGAACTCGGGAATCAGCTCCGGCGGATCCTGCCCATCCGCATCCAGGATCATCGCCGCCCCGCCCTCGACCTGGTCCAGCCCCGCCGTCAGCGCCGCCTCCTTGCCGAAATTGCGCGACAGCCGCAACACCCCCACGCTGTCGTCGTCCGCCGCCAGCGCCTGCATCACCTGCCACGTCGCATCCGTGCTGCCGTCGTCCACGTACACGATCCGGCCCTCGATGCCCTCCAGCCCGTCCAGCACCGCGCGCAGCCGCGGATGCAGCAGCGGCAGCGCCAGCGCCTCGTTGTGTGCCGCGATGACCAGGGTAAGGCGTTCATTGCGCATGGCTGCTCAATCCTCCTGCAGGTAGGCATCGCCTCCCAGCTGCCGGGCCTGGCGCTGGATCCAGTTTGCCCGACGCTGCACGTAGGGCCCCGGTCGCGCCGCATTGTAGCGGCGCGGCGCCGGCAGTACCGCCGCCAGTTTCGCGCTCTCCGCCGGCGTCAGGCGCGCCGCGTCCTTGTTCCAGAACCGGCGCGACGCCGCCTGCGCACCGTAGATCCCATCGCCGAATTCCGCGATGTTCGCGTACATCTCCAGGATCCTCGGCTTCGGCCACAGCGCCTCGATCAACACCGTGTACCAGACCTCCAGCCCCTTGCGAACCCAACTCCGGCCCTGCCAGAGGAACAGGTTCTTCGCCACCTGCTGGCTGATCGTACTGGCCCCGCGCAGCCGCCCGCCGCGCGCATTGTGGTCGCGCGCCTTTTCAATCGCCTTCAGATCGAAGCCGTTGTGCTGCGGGAAGCGCTGGTCCTCCGCCGCCACCAGCGAAATCGGCAGGCTCGGCGCCATCTGGTCCAGGTCGCGCCACTGGTAATGCAGCCGGAACCCCCAGTCGCCCTGGCCCAGCGCCTCGCCGTACCGCCACAGCATCACCGTCGACAACGGCGGATCGACGAAGCGCAGTATCCCCACCTGCAGCACGCTCCCGGCCACGAACAGCACCGGCAGCCACAGCAGGTACTTCCAGCGCCAGCGGCGCCGACGCGACGGTTCCCGGCCCGGTCCGGCCTTGTTGTTGCTGCGCTCTGCCCCCATTACTGGTGCATCCTCTGCTTGCACGGTGGTCGGCGCATTATCCGGCAACCGGCCCCCATTACTTAAGCGCAGCCCCTTACCCGATGACCGCCCATACCGATTCCCTCGTCCGCTTCCTGCTTCCCGACGCCGGCGTGCGCGGCGTGCATGTCCACCTCGACGCCGCCTGGCAGGAAATCCTCTCCCACGGCCCCTATCCGCCCGCCGCCGCCGAACTGCTCGGCGAAGCCTGCGTCGCCTCGGCCCTGTTCACCGGCCACACCAAGGTCGACGGCCGGCTTTCGGTCCAGCTGCGCAGCGGCACCGCCCTGCGTACCCTGTTCGCCGAATGCACCGCCGCCGGCACCCTGCGCGGCATCGTCCAGCTGTCCGGCGAGGGCGACGCCCCGCGCGACCTGACCCGCCTCGGCGACGACGCCCTGCTGGCCATCACCATCGAAAACCCCGGGCTGGACCCGCGCGAACCGCAGCGTTACCAGAGCCTGGTCGGCCTGGATGCCGCCGCCCTGGACGAAGCGTTCGAAGACTACTTCCGCCAGTCCGAGCAGCTGCCGACCCGCCTGCTGCTGGCCTGCGACGGCACCCGTGCCGCCGGCCTGCTGCTGCAGAAGCTGCCCGGCGACGAGGGCGACACCGACGGCTGGACCCGCGCCAGCGCCCTGTTCGACACCCTCGGCAAGCAGGAACTGCTGGACGTCGCCGCCGACACCCTGTTGCACCGCCTGTTCCATGAAGAGCAGCCGGAGCTGCTGGGCGGGCACCCGCTGCGCTTCGCCTGCTCCTGCTCGCGCGAGCGGGTCGAGGCCATGCTGCAGTCGCTGGGCGAGGACGAAGCCCGCGCCGCCGCCGAACCCACTGGCGCCGTTGAGATCCGTTGCGAATTCTGCGGACGGGAGTATCACTTTCCGTTGACGGAATTCGACATACTGTTCCACGACGCCGCCGCTTCGGTACCGGCGCCTGAACGGCTTCAGTAACTGCCTGGATGAGCAGGGTGCCGGTGGCACCACCGCACGAGTTTTGTTCTGGGGAGAACCAAGACTTGTTAAGAAATCATAAACACCCTAGGATCAGTGTCCCGCTTCGGCGGGAACTTGTGCTCAACGCTGCTGTCTGAGAGTTCCCATGCGCTCCCTTCTGCGTCTACCGCTGGCCCTGATGATCGCCCTCGCCGCGATCCCGGGCGCGCATGCGCAGTCCAAGGCACGCCAGGACAGCACCGTCATCCCGGTGTGGAACAAGGGCAGTGGCAAGGTCGAAGCCCTGCTGTACCTGGAACCCACCGGCGAACAGGCCGCGGGCGCACGCTGGCATTTCGGGCGCAGCTCGCTGGACGCCGCGTTCGGCCTGTCCTCGGGCGACTCGCTGGGCCTGCTCTGCAACAGCAGCCGGGGCACCAGCATCAGCGGCCTGGCCAGTCATTGCATGCTGGCCAGCCTGGGCGACGATGACGACAACGGCCTGAGCCGTCGGGTGACCGGTACCGCCGCCTTCAACCGCCCCGGCGGTCGGCTCGGGATTACCGCCGGCACCGGCAAGGACACCCTGCCAGCCTGGCTGGCCGGCCCGAACAAGTCGCCGGCACTGCGCGCCGAACAGAACGACCTGACCGTGTTCGGCCAGAAGAACATCGGCCGCGAAGGCTTCGTGTCCATTGGTGGCACCTATGCCAAGGCCCGGCTGGTGCCGCTGTCCGACGTTTCCCCGGCGCTGGTGGACCGGTGGGACAGCAAGAGCCTCACCCTGGGTGCGGGCTACGGCAATTTCAGCGGCAACATCATCGGCCGCGTGGTCGATGTGCCCGGCCAGCCCGGCAAATGGGAAGGCCTGGGCGTCGGCCTGACCTGGCGCACCCCGTGGAGCGGCCAGCTCACGGTCGGCGCCGAAAACGTGGTCACCCGGGGCAAGAACCCGTTCGCCCCGCGCAACGAGAGCACCGACGAAGGCACCGTGCCCTACGTCCGCTACGAACAGGACCTGTAACCGCCCGCGCCTTGTCGCAGGCCGGACCCGAAAAGGCGCGCCCATGGCGCGCCTTTGTCGTTCCTGCGTCCCTGAAACACATCCACCTGATACAGAACGTGACAAATCAACTGCAACTATTTTGCTAACATTTTTTTAACAATTGACCATCCAGCTGTTTGCGACAGCGCCAGACGCTTGATCCACAAGGACTTTGCCGAATTTCACACAGATCACAGACTTCATTAACGCTACTTTAATTCTTGCGGACTGGCAGTTACTATCGAGTCAGCCTTCTGGTCTTTGGTGCTCTTGTTGGCACCGCCTGAGGCAAACACCCCAGTGAATACCCAAGATTCCCTTGGAGAGAGAGAGCAATGAACTTTAAGTCCAACAAGCTGCGTGACGCAGTGGTCGTTGCGCTGGTCGTAGCGGCCAGCAGCGCCACCGCGCAGGCCCAGGAAGCTACCGACAACACCACGAACCTGGACCGCATCTCGGTCACCGGTTCGCGCATCCGCCAGGTCGACACGGAAACCGCCCAGCCGGTTCTGACCATCAGCCGCGCCCAGATCGAACAACAGGGCTTCAAGTCGGTCGCCGACATCCTGCAGAACATCCCGGCCGCGGGCTCTCCGGCCATCAGCCGTACCTCTCCGCTGAGCTCGGGTGAAGCGGTCGGTGGTTACTACATCGACCTGCGCAACCTCGGTGCCAACCGCACCCTGATCCTGGTCGACGGTCGCCGCCTCGGCATCACCAACGACGGCCTGCAGGACGTTGCCTCGATTCCCTCGGCCATGGTCGAGCGCATCGAAATCCTGAAGGACGGCGCTTCCACCATCTACGGCTCCGACGCCATTGCCGGCGTGATCAACATCATCACCCGCAAGGACTTCGAAGGTGCCGAAGCCAACGTCTACCTGGGCCAGTGGGACCAGGGCGATGGCCAGCGCCAGAACTTCGACTTCATCATGGGCTTCCGCGGCGAGCGCGGCTCGCTGACCGCCGGTGTCGAATACACCGACGAAGATCCGGTGTGGGCGAAGGACCGCTGGTTCTCGCGTGACCGCTTCCCGACCGGCGAGAAGAGCGCTGCGCGCCCGGGCGGCCTTTCGGGCACCACCCAGTGGGGCCGATTCGTCTATAACGGCGGCACCTACACCCTGCGTCGCGACGTGCCGGGCTTGGACGTGACCGACTTCGGGAGCTTCCGCCCCACCAACGGCACCGATACCTCCAACCCGGCGCTGGCTTCGACCGTGTACAGCGGCATCAAGCGCAAGTCGGCGTTCTTGAACGGCTCGTTCGAATTCACCGACAACGTGCGGTTCGACACCAGCGTGATGTACACCGACCGCGACTCGTTCGCACAGAATGCGGGTTACCCGTTCGCCAGCGCGAACTTCGACCTGAGCTCGGGCGGCCTGTCCGCCGACAGCGTCTTCAACCCGGTCGACACCGACGTACAGTACGTGCGCCGTGGTTGGGAAGTGCCGCGTGAAGTGTTCAACAGCCTGACCACCACCCGCTTCACCGGCGTGTTCAGCGGCGCCATCCAGACCGGCGAGCGCTACTGGGACTGGGAAGCAGGCTACCTGTACAACCAGAACAAGGGCACCCAGATCAGCACGGGTAACCTGAACACCTACGCCGTGGGCCAGGCCACCGGCCCGTCGTTCATCAACGGCGACGGCCTCGCGCAGTGCGGTACCGCAGCCAACCCGATTCCGTTGGGCAGTGGCCCCGGAGCCTGCACCCCGTGGAACCCGCTGATTCCGTTCGGCTACAACTCGCCGAACGGCCTGGACGATCCGAACGTGCAGGCCTACCTGTACCAGCCGGGCCAGGCACTGTCGCGCACCACCACCAAGAACTATTTCGCCAACATCTCCGGGGCGATCCTGACCCTGCCGGGCGGCGATCTGGGCGTGTCGGTGGGCGTGGAGCGTCGTGAGGAAAGCGGCTCGTTCTCGCCGGACGCCCTGGCGCAGACCGGCATCTCCACCGATCTGGCCGCCGGCCCGACCGCTGGCGGTTACAACCTGAACGAAGTCTACGCCGAGTTCCTGGTGCCGATCCTGGCCGACGTGACCTTCGCCCGCGAGCTGAGCATCACCGCGGCAACCCGTTATTCGGATTACGACACCTTCGGCGACACCCTCAACAGCAAGTTCGGCCTGAAGTGGAAGCCGATCGACTCGCTGCTGATCCGCGGCACCTGGTCGGAAGGCTTCCGTGCTCCGACCGTGGCCGATCTGTACGGCGGCCTGTCGCAGACCTTCGAGGACTACACCGATCCGTGCGACACCGTGTACGGTCCGGCCGCTGGCAATGCCCGCTGCCTGCAGGACGTGCCGGCCGGCTTCCGCCAGCTCAACGCCTCGGGCACGGCCCCGTCGCCGGGTCCGGGTGAACAGACCAACGTGCCGTTCGTCACCGGTTCGACCCCGACCCTGACTCCGGAAACCTCCGAGTCCAAGACCCTCGGCTTCGTCTGGAGCCCGGAGTTCATCGAAGGCTTCAACACCTCGCTGGACTGGTGGAACATCCGCATCGACAACACCATCGTTGCCGATACCCCGACCGACAAGCTCAATGACTGCTACCTGCGTGGCATCGAGTCGCGTTGCGAAGGCTTCACCCGTAACGCCGCGGGCAACATCACCGCGCTGGACTTCGGCCTGCGCAACGCCGGTTACGTGGAAACCGAAGGCTTCGATTGGGATATCAACTATCGCTTCGAAACCGGCTTCGGCAACTTCACCACCTCGATCCAGAGCAGCTACGTCACCAAGAACGAGATCAAGCAGGACAACTCGGACAACCCGCCGAGCCAGCAGAACGGGTTTGGCGGCAACTTCCGCCTGCGCTCGAATGCCACGATCAATTGGCAGAAGGATGACCTGTCGATCACCTGGACCGCGCGTTACTACTCGGGCACCAAGGAAGAGTGCTTCTTCGACGAGCGCTGCACCCTGCCGGATTACGCCGCGCCGGATACCGCGGGCCAGATCCTGTCGCAGAACGAGCTGGGTTCCAACACGTTCCACGACCTGCAGGTCGCCTACAACCTGCCGTGGAATGCGACGGTGGCCGTCGGTGCCAACAATGTGTTCGACCATTGGGCCGCTCCGGCCTACGCGCAGCCGAATTCGGGCTACTCGTACTACGGTGGCTTCGACATCGGTCGCTTCGTGTACATGAAGTACCAGCAGAAGTTCTGATCGCTCCACTGATCGGTACCTGATGCAGCAACGGCCCCGAAAGGGGCCGTTGTCTTTTCCGCGTTGCGGCACGTGCAGCGTGCCTTCATGCATGCACAAAAAAAGCCGCTTTCGCGGCTTTTTTCGTGCATGCGGGCGGCGCTCATCCGATCGGGATCAAGGTCTCGATCACATGCTCAACGTAGGCCTCGAAGTCCTCGCGCGCCGGCTTGGGCTGCTGCAGCTGCAGCGACAGCTGCAGGAAGCCCACGTATGCCGCATAGGCCAGGCGCGCGCGATGCTGCGCGTCCGTGCGGCTCAACCCGGCCTGGCGGAACGAGGCCACCAGGTACTCCAGGCGGCGATGCGACACACGGTCGATGACCGGACGCACCATCGGGTGGTCCAGGGCCTTGAGCAGTTCGCTGTAGATGATGTGCGGCTGCACTTCGTGCGCCACCACCTGGAACAGCTGGCGCAGGCGCGCGCGCGGATCGGGCACGTCTTCCAGGCTGCCGAATACCTGTTCCTGTTCGAACAGTTCCCAGCGCTCCAGCGCCGCCTGCAGCAGCGCATCGCGCGAGGGGAAGTGCCAGTAGAAACTGCCCTTGGTCACCCCCAGCCGCCGCGCCAGCGGCTCCACCGCCACGGCACCGACACCTTGTTCAGCGATGAGATCCAGGGCGGCCTGGGCCCAGTCTTCCGCGCTCAGGCGGCTGTTGCGGCCGGCACGCGGCTCGCCGGCGGTAGCTTCAGGTTCATTCATGCTGATGATTTAACCATACGCCGGGGTCGGTTTGTGTGGAATTGATCAGCCCACCATACCTACCGGTATTGACACGCCCAGAGGCAGGTCCATACTAGCCGGTATGGTAACGCCTACCCTCCACCTGACCGCCGCCCACGACACCGTGCTGGCTGCCACCCGCAGCGACCCCGGCCGCCGCGGCACCGTGCTGTTCGCCCACGGCTTCGGCCAGACCCGGCACGCCTGGACGAGCACGGCGCACGCACTGCAGGCCGCGGGCTACCAGACCCTGGCCTACGACGCGCGCGGCCATGGCGATTCGGACTGGAACCCGGCCACCCTGCCCTACCACGGCGAGCAGTTCGCCGATGACCTGATCGTGCTGGCCGGCGAACAGCCGCAGCCGCCGGTGCTGGTCGCCGCCTCGATGGGCGGGCTGTTCGGCCTGCTGGCCGAAGCGCGCTGGCCGGGCCTGTTTTCGGCGATGGTGCTGGTGGACATCACCCCGCGCTGGGACACGGCCGGGGTCGAAAAGATCCTGCAGTTCATGACCGCGCACCCGGAAGGGTTCGCGACGCTGGAACAGGCCGCCGATGTGATCTCGGCTTACATGCCGCACCGTCCACGCAAGTCAGAGGACGCGCTGCGTGCGCTGCTGCGCGAGGACGGCCACGGCCGCTGGCGCTGGCATTGGGATCCGCGCCTGGTCGCGGAACTGGCACGCGATAGCGAACAGCACCAGGACGCGCTCGCCGAAGCAGCGCGCCAGGTCAAATGCCCGGTGCTGCTGGTCAGCGGCGGACGCAGCACCCTGGTCACCCCGCAGACGGTGGCCGAATTCCTGGCGTTGGTGCCGCACGCACGCCACGTGCAGCTTCCGGAGGCCACCCACATGGTCGCCGGCGACGACAACAACGCCTTTACCGCTACTGTGTTGGACTATCTGGACGTGTTGCCCTCGGCCTCCGCCGTGGCACTGTCCGCCACAACCGAGCACGTCACCGGAGCACGCTCATGAGCTATGTCGTTCCCTTCCTCGCCATCCTGCTGGCAGGCGCCATCGTCGCCTACCATCGGATGCGACTGATCACCTGGACGCTGGCCAGCCTGGCGCTGCTGGCGGCCTGCTGGTTCATTCCCTGGGTCAACCAGACCGCCACGATCGTGGCAGCGGCGATCGTCGCCGTCATCGCCGTACCGCTGCTGCTGCCGTTCATCCGCAAGCCGCTGCTGACCGCGCCGATGATGAAGGTGTTCCGCAAGGTGCTGCCGCCGCTGTCGCAGACCGAGCGCATCGCCCTGGAAACCGGCTCGGTCGGTTTCGAAGGCGAGCTGTTCACCGGTGACCCGGACTGGAACAAGCTGCTCAACTATCCCAAGCCGCAGCTCACCGCTGAAGAACAGGCCTTCCTGGACGGCCCGGTGGAAGAACTGTGCGCGATGGTCAACGACTGGGAGATCACCCACGTCCATGCCGACCTGCCGCCGGAGCTGTGGGCCTTCATCAAGAAGAACAGGTTCTTCGGCATGATCATCCCGAAGGAATACGGCGGCCTGGGCTTCAGCGCGCTGGCCCACCACAAGGTGATCCAGAAGCTGGCGTCGGTGTCGAGCGTGGTCAGCTCCACCGTCGGCGTGCCCAATTCGCTGGGCCCGGGCGAACTGCTGGTGCATTACGGCACCCAGGAACAGAAGGACCAGTACCTGCCGCGCCTGGCCGACGGCCGCGAAGTGCCGTGCTTCGGCCTGACCGGTCCGTTCGCTGGTTCGGACGCGACCTCGATTCCGGATTACGGCATCGTCTGCAGGGGCGAGTGGAACGGCGAGCAGGTGCTCGGCGTCAGGCTGACCTTCGACAAGCGCTACATCACCCTGGCCCCGGTCGCGACGCTGATCGGCATGGCCTTCCGCATGTACGACCCGGACGGGCTGATCGGCCCGACCCGCGACATCGGCATCACTCTGGGCCTGCTGCCGCGCGACACCGCCGGCGTTGAAATCGGCCGCCGTCACTTCCCGCTGAACTCGACCTTCCAGAACGGTCCGATCCGCGGCAAGGACGTGTTCATTCCGCTCACCCAGCTGATCGGCGGTGCCGAGAAGGCCGGCAAGGGCTGGAACATGCTCAACGAGTGCCTGGCCGTGGGCCGCTCGATCACCCTGCCCTCCACCGCCAGCGGCGGTGCCAAGGCCGGGGCGGTGGTCACCGGTGCCTATGCGCGCATCCGCAAGCAGTTCGGCCTGTCGGTCGGCCGCTTCGAGGGCGTGGAAGAGGCGCTGGCCCGCATCGGCGGCAAGGCCTATGCGATCAGCGCGCTGTGCCAGGCCACTGCGGCTGCGGTGGATCGCGGCGACGTGCCGTCGGTGCCGTCGGCCATCGCCAAGTACCACTGCACCACCATGAGCCGTGAAGTGATCTCGGACGTGATGGACGTGATCGGCGGCAAGGGCATCATCCTGGGGCCGCGCAACTTCGCCGGCCGCAGCTGGCAGGCCGCGCCGATCGCGATCACGGTGGAAGGCGCGAACATCATGACCCGCAGCCTGCTGATCTTCGGCCAGGGTGCGATCCTCTGCCACCCGTGGGTGCTGCAGGAAATGAAGGCGGCGCAGGATCCGGACACCAAGGCCGGCCTGCAGTCCTTCGACCGCAGCCTGTTCGGGCACATCCGCTTCGGCATTTCCAACGCGGTGCGTTCGTTCTGGCTGGGCCTGACCGGTGCGCGCTTCGGCGCGGCCCCGGGCGATGCCTACACCCGCCGCTACTTCCGCAAGCTGGACCGGTATTCGGCCAACCTGGCGCTGATGGCGGACATCTCGATGATGACGCTGGGCGGCAAGCTGAAGTTCAAGGAATCGCTGTCCGGCCGCCTGGGCGACGTGCTGAGCCATGTGTACATGACCAGCGCGATGCTCAAGCGTTACCACGACGAAGGTGCACCGGTGGCCGACCAGCCGCTGCTGGCCTGGGCGTTCCATGACAGCGTGCACAAGATCGAGGAGTCGCTGTCGGCGGCGCTGCGCAACTTCCCGATCCGTCCGATCGGCTGGCTGATGTGGCTGCTGATCTTCCCGTTCGGCCGTCGTGCCGAGGCCCCGGGCGACCGCCTGGGCCACCGCGTGGCGGCGCTGCTGATGGCGCCGAACGAGGCCCGCGACCGCCTGGCCAGCGGGGTGTTCCTGACCCCGTGCGAGAACAACCCGGGTGGCCGCATCAACAGCTACCTGTCCAAGGCGATCATGGCCGAGCCGGTGGAGCGCAAGTTCCTCAAGGCGCTCAAGACCAAGGGCATCGAAGCGCTGGACTTCAACGCCCAGCTGGACGAGGCCGTGGCCGAGGGCGTGATCACCCAGGACGAGCGCACGCTGCTGGAAGAGCTGCGCACGCTGACCATGGATACGATCACGGTGGACGATTTCGAGCCGCATGAACTGCGTTCGGCCAGCTACTACGACCGCGAACGCAAGGACGCGCAGTCGCAGGAAGCGGCATAACGCCAGCCTCGATGGACCTCAAAACGGCGGACTTCGGTCCGCCGTTTTTCATTGCCCCTTGCCGTTTTTCCAGGAGACTTCCTGATGTCCGCGCCCCTCTTGACCCTCTACCGCCGCATGCAGCGCTGGCCGGCCGGCCAATGGCTGTTCTCGCGCGCGGTCTGCTTCAAGGCGCCCTACTTCGCCAGCATCGCGCCGCGCATCACCGTGCTCGAACCGGGCCGCTGCGAAGGCCGCATCGCGCACCGGCGCCGGGTCACCAACCACATCGGCACCGTCCACGCCATCGCGCTGTGCAACCTGGCCGAGCTCACCGCCGGCCTGATGGTCGATGCCTCGCTGCCCAAGGGCATGCGCTGGATCCCCAAGGGCATGGAGGTGAAGTACCTGGCCAAGGCGACCGGCACGCAGCATGCGGTCGCCACGCCTGCGCAGGCGATTGTCAGTGCCGAAGCGGGCTATGCGCTGCCGGTGAACGTGCAGGTGCGTGATAGCGCCGGAACGGTGGTGTTCGAAGCGCGGATTGATATGTGGGTGTCGCCGGTCAAGCGCGGCTGACTTTGTGCGCGAAGAGCGGCGTTTCGGTTGATACCTGCTGGGGCGGCCGTCGGGCAGCCCCGATGGTGGGTCGTGTGCGGATGGAAAAACCAGGCACGCGCGGCGTGTCCCGAGGCGGTGCTCTCCTGCGGTAGGGTCGGTTCCCAAACGACCGCCCACGATGCCAACCCGCCCGGTAACGCATGAAAATCGAGCGGAGAACGCCGTTGCCGTCAAGGCAGCCGGGCAGAGCCCGGCTCTACGGGATTGCGTGCGACGGCGGTTATGCCGGCACGAACTGCCAGGCGATGACCGCGAGGATGGCCGGGAGGGCCTGGATGATGAAGATCCGCTTGTTGACGCTGTAGGCACCGTACACGCCCGCCACGATCACGCAGCCCAGCATGAAGTTCACCAGCATCGGCAGGTGGTCGAACAGGCCCCAGAACAGGCCCGCCGCCAGGAAGCCGTTGTAGAGGCCCTGGTTGGCCGCCAGCACGCGGGTGAGCTCCGCCTTCTCCGGCGTGTTGCGGAACGTCTTCAGGCCCAGCGGGCGCGTCCACAGGAACATTTCCAGCACCAGGAAGTACACGTGCAACAGCGCGACCACCAGGGTCAGGATTACCGCGGTCCAGTACATGCGCACACCTCGAACAAGTTGGAAACAGCTTACTCCGGCCGCTCGGCCGGCAGCTTCTTTTCTTCGCGCAGCAGCCCGAACGCCGCCATCGTCATGATCCCCGCCACCACCAGGCCGCCCGCGAACACCGCCCGCGAACCGAACAGCGACAGTCCCTTGTGCACCCACGCGAAGGTCAGGTCACCGGCCCGGTACACCACCGTGTCGATCGCCGCACCCGCCTTGTAGCGCCATTGCCGGTCCACCCGGGTGAAGATCGTCTCGCGGGCCGGCTTGGCCAGCGAGAACTCGCTGGCGCGCGTCAGCACCTGCACGATCGCCACCATCACCGGCAGCGGCGACGCCGCCAGCGCCGAAAAGCCGGCGATGATCGCAAAGCCCGGAATCAGCAGCGCTGGCGCGATCCCGAAGCGCGACAGCAGCCAGCGCGTTACCCCCAACTGCAGCACCAGCGTCAGCGCATTGATCGCCAGGTCGATCCGCGAATAGAACGCCGTACTTGCCGCCGGGTCCGTGTACAGGCGCCGCACGATCGACGCCTGCTCGTTGTACAGCAGCGTCCCGATCCCCACCCCGAACACCACCATCAGCGCCAGCCAGCGCAGCAGCGGCTCGCGCGCGATCAGTTTCAGCCCGTCCAGCACGCCCCCGCCCATCGGCGTTTCACCCGACACCAGCTGCTGCTCCCGCTCGCGCGCCACCGCCCACAGCCGCAGCCGCCAGATGCAGAACAGGCAGATGCACAGGAACCCCGCCGACACCAGCATCAGGTTGGCGATCCCTACCCGCTGCACCAGCGTCGAGGTGAGCGTCGGCCCGAGGAACGCCCCGATCGTCCCCGCCGCGCCGATATAGCCGTAGAACGCCCGCGCCTGCACGTTGGAGAACACGTCCGCCATGAAGCTCCAGAACACCGCCACCGCGAACAGGTTGAACACCGCCGCCCAGAAGAAGAACAGCATGCCCCGGCCCGGTACCCCGCTGTCGAACAGCACGTAGAAGCCCAGCAGCGTCGCGATGAAGAAGCCGTATACCAGCGGCAGGAACACCCGCCGCGGATAGCGGCTCACCAGCGCCCCGTACAGCGGCTGCAGCACCACCATGATCACGAACACACCGGTGAACAGCACCTGCAGCACGAAGTCCTGCAGCGCGATCCCGCGCCCCGCGAACCAGCCGATCAGGGCCGGCGGGAACACCGCCTGCAGGTCGGCCGACGCCGCCATCGCCTCGCGTACCGGGCGCAGCACGTAGTAGCCGCTGAGCAGGCAGAAGAAGTACACGCAGGCCCACAGCAGCGGCGGCGACTGGCGCAGCGCCGCGCGCAGGCCGGTCGGCGCGGTCGGGGATGCGGTGGTCATGGCGTGGGCAATCCGGGCGAGGAAGCGCGCACGGTAAACGATGCACCGCAACATCGCCAGTGCGGCCCGGCGCGGCAACGACTGCCTTATGCTGGACCGATCACCGTTGGGGAACGGACATGTACGACTACATCATCGTCGGCGCCGGATCGGCTGGCTGCGTGCTGGCCAACCGGCTCAGCGACGACCCGCACTGCCGCGTGCTGCTGCTCGAAGCCGGCCCGCGCGACCGCAACCCCTTCATCCACATGCCGGCCGGCCTGGCCCGGCTGGTCAACAACCGCCGCATCAACTGGAACCTGTACACCGAACCGCAACCCGCCCTGGACGGGCGCCGCCTGTGGTGGCCGCGCGGCAAGGTGCTCGGTGGCTCCAGCGCCATCAACGCCATGTGCTACATCCGCGGCGTGCCCGCCGACTACGACCGCTGGGCCGCCGCGGGTGCCACCGGCTGGGACTGGTCGCAGGTGCTGCCCTGGTTCCTGCACGGCGAAGCCAACAGCCGCGGCGCCAGCGCCTTCCACGGCGATGCCGGCCCGCTGTCGGTGTCCGACCTGCGCCACCACAATCCGCTTTCCGACACCTTCGTCGACGCCGCGGTCGAAGCCGGCCACCCGCGCAACAATGACTTCAACGGCGCCGACCAGCGCGGCGCCGGCCTGTACCAGGTCACCCAGCGCGACGGCGCGCGCTGCTCCAGCGCCACCGCCTATCTGCGGCCCGCGCGCGCGCGCCGCAACCTCACCGTGCTGACCGGCGCACGCGCGCGCATGCTGAGCTTCCGCGGCGAAACGGCCACCGGCGTGTACTACCATCATCGCGGCGCGCATCAGCATGCCCACGCCGCGCGCGAGGTCATCCTGAGCGCCGGCGCGGTGCATTCCCCGCACCTGTTGCTGCTGTCCGGGATCGGCCCGCAGCGGCAGCTGCGCGCACACGGCATCAGCACCCGCCTCGACCTGCCCGGCGTCGGCGGCAACCTGCAGGACCACCTGGACATCTGCACCCTGGTGCACACCCATCCCGGGATCAGCTACGACCGCAGCAACCAGGCCCGGATAGCGTTCGACTACTTCCTGCGCAGTCGCCGCGGCGCCGGTACCAGCAACATCGCCGAAGCCGGCGGCTTCGCCCGCTCGCCGCTGGCCCGCGACGCCGGTGCCGACGTGCAGTTCCACTTCGTGCCCGCCATGCTCGACGACCACGGCCGCCACCGCCTGCCCGGCGACGGTTACACCCTGCACGCCTGTGCGCTGCACCCGCGCAGCCGGGGGCGCATCCAGCTGCGCGATGCCGACCCCCGTTCGCCGCCGCGGATCGAGCCCAACTACCTTGGCGACGCCGAGGGCCACGACATGGCGATGATGAAGCACTGCGTGCACATGTCCCGGCACATCCTCGGCCAGCCCGCATTCGACCGCTGGCGCGGCGCGCCGATCTTCCCCACCCGCGCCGACCTGGACGACGCCGCGCTGGAGGCCTTCATCCGCGCCAAGGCCGAGACCATCTACCACCCGGTCGGCACCTGCGCGATCGGCCAGCACGCCGATGCCGTGGTCGACCCGCAGCTGCGCGTGCACGGCGCGCGCGGCCTGCGCGTCGTCGATGCCTCGGTCATGCCGACCCTGGTCAGCGGCAATACCAACGCCCCGACCCTGATGATCGCCGAGCGCGCCGCAGCGTGGCTGCGCGCTACCTGAACAGGCCCTCACATGGTCCGCTCCCCTCCCTGCAAAAACCGGGCCTTTTCAATGCGATACGCATTCATCTTCGCTTCGTTTGTGCAATCACGAAAAGCGGCGCTAGAATCGGCCCACGCAGCGCGCACAGGTCCCCACACGATGAATCAGAACAGCAGGCGCCGACCGATCCGTTCGGCGGCAACCGGGTTGTTGGGCATGCTGATGCCCATCGCCATGTCGTCCACCGCCCAGACTCCCGCGTTCCCGGTCAACATCGAGAACAGCGCCGCGCCTGCCATCGCGCACACCCAGCCTGCGGCCTACCGCGCCACCTCGACCAACCCCAAGGTGCTGCCGCCGGCCGCCGGGTTCAACGTGGCCAACATCGAAGCGATGGCGCAGCAGCTCACCTACGGCGAACGCGTGCCCGGCATGGCCGTGGCGATCGTGCAGGGCGGCCGCGTGCTCAGCGCGCGCGGCTATGGCGTCACCGACGTCAACAACCCGCAGATGGTCGACGCCCACACCGTGTTCCGCCTGGCCTCGCTGTCGAAGGCGTTCGCCGGCACCATGGCCGGGCTGCTGGTCAACGACGGCACCCTGCGCTGGGACAGCAAGGTCACCGACTACGTGCCCGGCTTCCAGCTCAACAGCCCCGAGGCGACCGAGCGGCTGACCGTAGCCGACGTGCTCAGCCACCGCGTTGGCCTGCCGTACAACGCCTACGACCGCGACGTGGAAGCCAACGCCGAGTACTACACGCTCACCCACAAGCTGGCCTCGACCTCGCTCAAGTGCCTGCCGGGCGACTGCTACGCGTACCAGAACGTAGCCTTCAGCCTGATCGGCGACGTGGTCTACGCGGCCTCTGGCAGCTTCTATGAGCAGTCGGTGGAACGTCGCCTGTTCAAACCGCTGGGCATGGACGACGCCAGCATGGGCCTGGCCGGCATCCAGGCCAGCTCGCGCTGGGCACGCCCGCACGTGCGCAGCCGCAACGGCTGGGTGTCGCTGAGCCCGAAGCCCACCTACTACCGCCTTGCGCCTGCGGCCGGCGTCAACGCCAGCGCCGCGGACATGGCGCAGTGGCTGCTGGCGCACACCGGGCACCGCCCCGACGTGCTGCCTGCGCCGTTGCTGGCCACCCTGCATTCCACCTTGGTCAACACGCCGGGCGAGATGCGTTCGGGCTGGCGACGCGAGCGCCTGCACTCGGCCGGCTACGCGCTGGGCTGGCGCAACTTCGATTACGCCGGGCATGAAGTGGTCTTCCACGCCGGCGCCGTGCAGGGCTACCGTGGCCTGGTGGCGCTGGTGCCGGAGCGCGACCTCGGCATCGCGATCATGTGGAACGGCGAAAGCAGCCTGCCCAGCGGCCTGCTGCCCACCGTGCTCGACGCGGCGATGGGCCTGCCCGCGCAGCGCTGGCTGGACGTGGATACCGACTTCGGCAGCGACAACCTGATGACCGAGGACAGCAGCCCGGGCAAGCGGAAGGGCGTGTCGTCTGATCGGGCGGTGGCTTCGCCGCGGTAAGCGTCAGCGAGGTGTATCGCATCCGGTACAGGGCGGCCTACGGGTCGCCCTTTTTTTGTAGTGCCGGCCGCTGGCCGGCTCCCGATACCGCCTGGGCCGACTGACAGTCGGCGCTACCGTCGGGATCAACGTTCGTTGATCCCTCGCGGGAGGGGATTTTTTTTGCGCAGCAAAAAAAACCCCCTCCCGCTGGGCGCCGGGAAGGGGTTTCAGGTACGGCTATCGGGAATCGATCAGATCAGCGGTGCCGGGGTTGCCGGCAGCGCGACCGCTGCAGCCTTCTTCTTGCGGACCGCCGGCTTGCGCTTGGCGACCTTCTTCACTGCCTTCTTGGCCGACGCCTTCTTGGCGGCCGGCTTGCGCGCGGTTGCCTTCTTGGCGGTGGCCTTCTTGGCTACCTTGCGGACGGCCTTCTTGGCGGTCTTCTTGGCAGCGGCCTTCTTGGCTACCTTGCGGACGGCTTTCTTGGCGGTCTTCTTGGCGGCGGCCTTCTTGGCGGTCTTGCGGACTGCCTTCTTCGCCGTCTTCTTCACTGCCTTCTTCGCGGTCTTCTTGGCGGCGGCCTTCTTGGCGACCTTGCGGACCGCCTTCTTTGCCGTCTTCTTCACTGCCTTGCGGGCAGTCGCCTTCTTGGCTGCCTTCTTCACCGTCTTCTTGGCAGCCGCCTTCTTGGCTACCTTCTTCACGGCCTTCTTGGCAGCCGCCTTCTTGGCGACCTTCTTTACGGCCTTTTTCGCGGCCGGCTTTTTCTTCGCAGCTTTCTTGGTTGCCATGGGATGGCTCCTCGTCAGTGATCTATGGAGTTGAAACGCCCAGGTAAAGCAAACCCGCGGTTGTTGCCTGCGGGGACCGCCGTCGCGTCATGCGCGTCGTGACGGATACGGGGATACCGGCCAGTGGATGCCAGGCAGATATCGAATGTGGGGTGAGCTTGCGTTTCACCGGAGGAAGCGAACCCGACTCCACCGTCCTCGGACGTGCGGTGGATGACCTGGTTGTGCTTCGCGACTGGATGTCGATTCGGTTGGCTCGTTTCGCAGGCAAGGTCTGCTGGGCGAAACCTAATCACGCTTTTTTTGACTGTCAACAACCCCCGCGAAAAATTTTCACATGGCGGGCGTCCAATGCACCTCGCCTGCCGCCTCGTCCAGCACCCTGCGGCACCCCGTCGAACCGCTCCGGACACGCAGGCGCAGCGACGCGTTCGCCGACGCGTCGAAGGAAAAGCACTTAAAAGAAGCACTTTCGCCTGCGCCGCATACGAAGCGCGTGCGCCAACGCATCGACGCGGCGTGCGCGGCGTCGGGCGCGCCGACGCTTCCCGCACGGCAGCACAACAGGGGCGAAAACTTTTCACATCCGGCAACGCTTTTTGCGTCCGGATTCGCGCAACTGCGCAAACTTTTGCCGCCCTCGCGGCGCGTGGATCTTGCCGGTTACGTGCATCGACCACCGTCCCGAGCGGCGCCGGGCAAAAAAAAACGGCCGCACCGGGCGGCCGTTTCTGTTCCAGCTGGCGAGGATCAGTTGTCCTCGTCGTCCAGCGTTCCGGCGTAGTCGTCCGGTTCCAGCAGGTCGTTCAACTCGTCCTTGTTGGACAGTTCGACCACGAACAGCCAGCCGTCGCCGTAGGCATCTTCGTTGATGGTTTCCGGCTTGTCGGCCAGGCCGCTGTTGACCTCGACCACGGTGCCGGAGACCGGGCTGTACACGTCCGAGGCAGCCTTGACCGACTCGACCACCGCGATCGCTTCGTTGGCCTTCGCATCGGCGCCGACTTCCGGCAGCTCGACATAGACCAGGTCGCCCAGCAGGCCCTGGGCGTGGTCGGAAATGCCGACGGTGACGCGGCCGTTGCCTTCGACGCGCGCCCACTCGTGGGACTTGAGGAATTTGAGGTCGCCGGGGATCTCGCTCATGGCACTGCTCCGAAAAATTTCAGGGGGGTCAGGGAAACGGGGGTAGTGTAACCACCGGCGCCTGCCTGTCGACAGCAGGCGCCGGGCATAACATGCGGGCTCAGCCGTCGCCCAGCACGCCAGGCTGGGCCTGGCCTTCGCGCACGAACGGGAATTTCACCACGCGCACCGGCACCTGCCTGCCGCGGATGTCCACGTGCACCTGGCCCAGCTCACCGGCCGGCACGCGCGCGAACGCGATGCCCTTGCCCAGGGTCGGCGAGAACGTACCGGACAGGATCTCGCCGCTGCCGCTGGCGGTAAGCACCACCTGGCCGTGGCGCAGCACGCCCTTCTCGTCCATCACCAGGCCGATCATCTGGCGGGCATCGCCGGCGGCCTTCTGTGCTTCAAGGACGTCGCGACCGATGAAGTCGCGGCCTTCGTCCAGTGTCACGGTCCAGGCCAGCGCCGCCTCGAACGGGCTGATCGCCTCGTCCATGTCCTGGCCATACAGGTTCATGCCCGCTTCCAGGCGCAGCGTGTCGCGCGCACCCAGTCCGGCCGGCCGCACGCCGGCCGACGCCAGCGCGTTCCAGAGCGCGACCACCTGGTCCTGTGCGACCAGGATCTCGAAGCCGTCTTCGCCGGTGTAACCGGTACGGGCTACGAACAGCGGCGCGCCGCTGGCAGCGGTGGCTTCCACCGCGGCGAAACGACCCAGCTTCTGCAGCGCGGCACGGTCACCTTCGGCGACCAGGCCGATCACCTTGTCGCGCGCGGTCGGGCCCTGCACCGCGATGATCGCCAGGTCTTCGCGCTCGGTCACCTGCACGTCGAAGGCGGCGGCCTGCTCGCGGATCCAGGCCAGGTCCTTCTCACGGGTGGAGGCGTTGACCACCATGCGGAAGAAGTCGTCGGCCAGGTAGTAGACGATCAGGTCGTCGATCACCCCGCCCTGCGCGTTGAGCATGCAGGAGTACAGCGCCTTGCCCGGCACCTTCAGCTTGTCCACCGAGTTGGCCAGCAGGCGGCGCAGGAATGCGCGCACGTCCGCGCCACGCAGGTCGACCACGGTCATGTGGCTGACGTCGAACATGCCGGCGTCGGCACGCACCAGATGGTGCTCGTCCAACTGCGACCCATAATGGATGGGCATGTCCCAACCGCCGAAATCGACCATTTTGGCGCCGAGCGCGCGGTGGGTATCGTTGAGTAGCGTCTTCTGGGTCATGACCACGGTCCGGGGGATGAAAATGCAGGTCGTCATTATCCCAGAACCGCTCCGCCAACGCCTGCGGCGGTGCGCCATCCCTCGTTGTCCGGCATTGCGCAGCCACGCAGGGCGTGGCTCTACGCCAGCGCCCGGATCGCCACCGTAGCGCCACGCCCTGCGTGGCTGCACCGTCAGGCCTCTTGGACTTTCAGCGTCATGCCATCCACCGCCACCACGCGCACCGGCGTCCCCGCCGGCAGGTCGGGCCCGGCGACCACCCAGAACGCATCGTCGACCTTGGCCCGGCCCTTGCCGACGATGATCGGCTGGTCGAGCACTACTACCCGCCCGACCAGCTGCTCGGCGCGGCGGTTCAACAGCGGCGCGTCGCTCGCACGCGCGCGCTTGCGCCACCACTGCCGGTAGCACTGGATCGACACCACGCTGAGCAGTACGAAGGCGACCACCTGCCACAGCAGCGGGATGTCGGCGAACACCGCGACCAGCACGAACACGGCGGCGGCACCAATGCCGATCCACAGCATGAACGCGCCCGGTGCGAGCGCCTCGGCGGCGAACAGCACCAGCGCCAGCGCGCCCCAGCCGACCACTTCCCAGCGCATCTCAGCCTCCGATGCGCGGCGGCACCGCGCGCGTGGTCTTCTTCTCTTCCTGGCGGGCGAACGCTTCCTTGGCCAGTTCGGCCACGCCAGCAATGGACCCGATCACGCCGCTGGCCTCCATCGGCATCAGCACCAGCTTCTGGTTCGGCGAGGTGGCCAGTTCCTTGAACGCTTCCACGTACTTCTGCGCGATGAAGTAGTTGATGGCGTGCACGTCCCCCTTGGCGATCGCCCCGGACACCATTTCCGTGGCCTTGGCTTCGGCCTCGGCCAGGCGCTCGCGCGCTTCCGCATCGCGGAACGCGGCTTCCTTGCGGCCTTCCGCTTCCAGCACCGCCGCCTGCTTTTCACCTTCGGCGCGCAGGATCTCGGACTGGCGGGAACCTTCGGCTTCGAGGATCTGCGCGCGCTTTTCGCGTTCGGCCTTCATCTGCCGCGCCATCGCATCAAGCAGGTCGCGCGGTGGCTGGATGTCGCGGATCTCGATGCGGTTGACCTTCACTCCCCACGGGTTGGTGGCATGGTCGACCACGCTGAGCAGCTGCGCGTTGATCACCTCGCGCTGGCTGAGCGATTCGTCCAGGTCCATCGAACCGATCACGGTACGTATGTTGGTCTGTACCAGGGCGATCATCGCCACTTCCAGGTTGGCGACCTCGTAGGCGGCCTTGGAGGCATCGAGGACCTGGAAGAACACCACCCCGTCCACGCGCACCGCGGCGTTGTCCTTGGTGATCACTTCCTGGCTGGGAACGTCGAGCACCTGCTCCATCATGTTCACCTTGCGGCCGACGCCGTACACGATGGGGATCAGGAAGTGCAGGCCGGGGGACATGGTGTGGGTGTAGCGGCCGAAGCGCTCCACCGTCCATTCGTAGCCCTGCGGCACCATGCGCACGGCCTTGAACAGGATCACCACGGCCACGAAGGCCAGGATCAATGAAAACAGCACGGTCGGAAACATCGGCTACTCCTTTCCCTGGGTAACCCCGAATATACCGCCGAATGCGCCGGGTGCCGCCTCAGGCCGCGCGCGGCGCGAACATGATCACCGCCATGCCGGCCAGGCACAGCCCGACCCCGAGCAGGTCCCAGCGGCCCCGGCGGATGCCGTCCACCACCCACAGCCAGGCCAGCGCGGTGCCGATATAGACACCGCCGTACGCCGCATACACGCGCCCGCTGGCGGCCGGGTGCAGGGTCAGCAGCCAGGCGAACAGGGCCAGGCTGGCGGCCGCCGGCAACAGCAGCCACGCGCTGCCATCGCGGCGCAGCCACAGCCACGGCAGGTAACAGCCGACGATCTCGGCCACGGCGGTCAGCACGAACAGCAGCAGGGTTTTCACGGCGTGCCTTCGGCAGCCTTGGCCTGCTCCCAGAGGTGTTCCTGCGCCGCCAGGTCGAGCTCGGCCATGGCCTGGCCGGCAGCCGCGGCCTGCGCTTCCATCGCACGGAAACGGCGCTCGAACTTGTGGTTGGCCTGGCGCAGCGCCGCGCCCACGTCGACGCCGGCATGCCGCGCCAGGTTCGCGCAGACGAACAGCAGGTCGCCCAGTTCTTCCTGCAGCCGCGCCTGGTTGTCCTGCACCGGTCCGCGCGCGAACTCGGCGGCCACTTCGTCCAGCTCCTCGCGCGCCTTGTCCAGCACCGGTGCGGGGCCCGGCCAGTCGAAGCCGACCCGCGCCGCGCGCGCCTGCAGCTTCATCGCACGCTGCCATTCCGGCAGCCCGCGCGAGATCCCGGCCAGCGCCGAGGGGTCGGCATCGCCCTTGGCGGCGCGCTCCTGGCGCTTGATCGCTTCCCAGTTGCTGTTGACGTCTTCAGCCCCTTTGACCTGGACCTGCGCAAACACGTGCGGATGCCGGCGCTGCAGCTTGTCACTGATCGCGCGGGCCACCTCGGCAAAGCCGAAGGCGCCCTGCTCGCTGGCCATCTGCGCATGGAACACCACCTGCAGCAGCAGGTCGCCGAGTTCATCGCAGAGATCGTCGAGATCGCCACGGTCGATCGCGTCGGCCACTTCGTAGGCTTCTTCGATGGTGTACGGGGCGATGCTGGCGAAATCCTGCTGCAGGTCCCACGGGCAGCCGTCCCGGGGATCGCGCAGGCGCGCCATGATGCCCAGCAGGCGGTCGAGTTCGGCAGGTGCGGACATCGGTACTCCGGTCAGTCGGGAAGCCAGCTGCGCCACGGCAGGCGGGTGTCGCCCAGGGCGATGAAATCGCCATTCAACAGGGTTTCGCGGCGGTTGTAGCGGAACGGCTTGCCGGTGGCGGCGGACAGCACCGCACCGCCGGCGGCATGCAGCACGCACTGGCCGGCGGCGGTGTCCCATTCAGCGGTCGGGCCCAACCGCGGGTAGACGTCCAGCGTGCCCTCGGCGAGCCGACAGAACTTCAGCGACGAGCCCTGCGCCACCACCTCGATCTCGCCCATGCGCTCGAGCAGCGCCTGGGTCTGCGGGCTGCGGTGCGAGCGGCTGGCGGCCACCTGCAGCGGCGGCAGCGCCGGGGTACGGGTGCGCAGCACCGAGTCGTGCATGCCGTCGCGACGATAGGCCAGTTCGCCGCGCATGGCGTGCCACGCGACGCCGCTGACCGGGGCCAGGACCACGCCGAAGGCGGGCGCGCCCTGGTAGATCAGCGCGATGTTGACGCTGAACTCGTCGTTGCGTTTGACGAACTCGCGGGTGCCGTCGAGCGGGTCGACCAGCCAATAGGCGCCCCAATGCCGACGCACCTCCCACGGCACCTGCGCCGATTCCTCGGACAGGATCGGCAGGTCCGGGGTGAGCTGGCCCAGTCCACGCAGGATCACCTGGTTGGCGGCGAGGTCGGCGGCGGTCACCGGGCTGCTGTCGGACTTGATCTCGACATCGAACGGCCGGGCGTACACGTCCATGATCGACGCGGCGGCATCCTGGGCGATGGCGATCACCGTTTCGCGCAACGCGGTGGTGAGTTTGATCATTCCCCGCGTTCCAGCCACTGCCGGGCGATGAACAGCGCAGCCAGCGAGCGCCCTTCGGAGAAGTCCTCGCGCAGCATCAGCTGGTCCAGGTCGGCCAGTTTCCACGGCACGACTTCCAGCTCTTCGGGCTCATCGCCGACCAGCCGTTCGGGGTACAGGTACAGGTCGCGCGCCACCACCAGCCAGGACAGGTGGCTCATGTAGGTCGGGGCCAGGGTCATCGCGCGCAGCACGTCGACCCGGCGCGCACCGTAGCCGGCTTCTTCCTTCAGTTCGCGGTCGGCCGCCTGCTCCGGGGTTTCGCCGGCATCGATGCAGCCCTTGACCAGCCCCAGCTCGTAACGGTGCACGCCGGCCGCGTATTCACGCACCAGCAGCACGGTCTCATCGTCGAGCATCGGCACCACCACCACCGCACCGTGGCCACGGCTGACCAGGCGTTCGAAGCGGCGGCGTTCGCCGTTGGAGAACTCCAGGTCCAGGTGCTGGCGCTGGAACGGGCCGCTTTCCTCGTCCGTGATCTGGTGGATGGTGGGCAACGGACGGGTCATGCGAACTGGCTCTTGGAGATCGATAGAATGCAGGCAGGTGAAAACGTGTCCATGAGCCCGAAATGCTAGCAGACCCAGCCCCCCTCACGCTGGCCGACCAGTGGCGGCAACGCGACCTGGCCGTGCTGTGGCACCCGTGCACGCAGATGCGTGAACATCCCGACACCTTGCCGCTGGTGCCGATTGCACGAGGTGAAGGCCCGTGGCTGATCGATCATGACGGCCACCGCTACCTCGACGCGGTCAGCAGCTGGTGGACCAATCTGTTCGGCCACGCCGAACCACGCATCGGCGCGGCCATCGCGCGCCAGGCGACCCAGCTGGAACAGGTGATGCTGGCCGGTTTCAGCCACGAGCCGGCGGTGCAGCTGGCCGAGCGCCTGCTGGCGATCGCGCCGCGCCAGGCCGGGCGTGCGCCGCTGTCGAAGGTGTTCTTCGCCGACAACGGGTCAGCCGGGGTCGAGGTGGCGCTGAAGATGGCCTTCCATTATTTCCACAACCGCGGCGAACCGCAGCGCACCCGCTTCGTGGCGCTGGAAAACGGCTACCACGGCGAAACCCTGGGCGCGTTGTCGGTGGGCGACATCCCGCTGTATCGCCGCGTGTACGCGCCGCTGTTGAGCGAAGCGCTGTTCGCGCCGTCGCCGGACGCGTACCTGGCCGAACCCGGGCAGAGCGCGGCGCAGCGTGCGCATGAAGCGGCCGACCGGCTGGCCGACCTGTTCGACCGGCACCCGGGCGAGATCTGCGCGGTGATCCTGGAACCGCGCCTGCAGTGCGCCGGCGGCATGCGCATGCACGACCCGGTGTACCTGAAGCGCGCGCGCGAACTGTGCGATGCCAACGGCGCGTTCATGATCGCCGACGAGATCGCCACCGGGTTTGGCCGCACCGGCACCCTGTTCGCCTGTGAACAGGCCGGGGTGATGCCCGACCTGCTGTGCCTGTCCAAGGGCCTGACCGGCGGTTTCCTGCCGCTGGCGGCGGTGCTGGCCACCCAGGCGCTGTACGACGCCTTCCTGGACGACAGCCGCGAACGCGCCTTCCTGCATTCGCACAGCTACACCGGCAATCCGCTGGCATGCGCGGCCGCGCTGGCCACGCTGGACATCTTCGCGAGCGAAGACGTGATCGCGCGCAACCGAAGCACGGCCGAGGTCATGCGCGCCCTCGCGGCGCCGTTCACCGACCACCCGCACGTGGCCGACGTGCGCCAGGCCGGCATGGTGGTGGCGTTCGAACTGACCCGAAATGGCGACAAGCGCACGCCCTTCCCTGCCGCCGCGCGGGTCGGGCTGAACGCCTACAACGCGGCGCTGCGCCGGGGCGTGGTGCTGCGCCCGCTGGGCAACGTGCTGTACTGGATGCCTCCCTATTGCGTGGAGGACGAACACCTGGACCTGCTGGCCCAGACCACCCTGGCTGCCATCGAGGAAGCTGTTGCATGCGCCTGACCCGTTCCCATGTCGATCTTCCGCTGGCCGTGGGCCAGGCCGTGTCATTACCCGAAGAAGTGGCCAACCACCTGGTGCGGGTGATGCGCCTGCGCGAGGGCGATGGCTGCGTGCTGTTCAATGGCGACGGCCACGACTACAGCGCCACGCTGGTCGAGTCGGGCAAGCGCGAGGCGCGCGTGCAGGTGGTGGCGGCGCAGCCGGTGGACAACGAATCGCCCCTGCCGATCACCCTGCTGCAGGGCATCGCACGCGGCGAGAAGATGGACCTGATCCTGCAGAAGGCCACCGAACTGGGTGTGCAGGCGATCGTGCCGGTCAATGCCGAACGCACCGAGGTCAAGCTGGACGCGGCGCGCGCGGAGAAGCGGCTGGCGCATTGGCGCAGCGTGGTGGTGTCGGCCTGCGGGCAGTCCGGCCGTGCGCGGGTGCCCAGCGTGGCGCCCCCGCAGGGTGTGCAGGAGGCGGCCCGGGCGATGCCCGGGGCAGCGCTGAAGCTGACCCTGGATCCGCAGGGAGAACACCGCCTGTCGACGCTGGAGTCGGCGCCGGGCGGCGTGGTCATCGCGATCGGGCCCGAGGGCGGCTGGTCGCCGCGCGACCGGCAGGCGTTGGCGGCAGCCGGGTTCCAGGGGTTGCAGCTGGGGCCGCGCATCCTGCGCACGGAAACCGCCGGGTTGGCCGCGATCGCGGCATTGCAGGCGCGATTGGGCGACCTGGGCTGAAAGCAAGCCACGACCAACGGTCGTGGCCTACCGACCGGGCCGTGGTTGGATCTGATCCCATCACCGGTAGGTATCGACCGTTGGTCGATACAAGGTCGCATCACCGGTAGGTATCGACCGTTGGTCGATACCCGCTCAATTCACCGGGTGCGCTTCGTCCAACGCCGCTTCCAGCGCGTCCAGGTCCGGCAACAGCGCGCTCTGCTCGCCCAGCAGCACGCGCATGTGCACGCCCTGCGGCAGGGTTTCCTCCGAGGCGTCGGCCAGCAGGCCGTCGCGCGGGACCGAGATCAACTGCGGGAAGGTCTGGGTCAGCAGGGCGAAGTACGGGCGCCTGGCATTGCCGCCCAGCGCCTTCAGCACGACCACCTTGTTCTTGCTCACCACCGGTTCTTCGCCCTGGCCGGACAGGCGCGCGAACGACATCAGCGGGACCTCCCAGCCGTGCCACTCGATCTGCCCCAGCAGCCAGGCGGGCGCATCGGGAATCGAGGCCACCGGTACGTTGGACATCATTTCGGCCACGGTGGCGTTCGGCAGCAGCACGCGCTCGGTGCCGGCCTGGATCAGTACTCCGCGGATTTCGTCGTTGCTGGCGTAGCTCATGGTGTGCTTCCTGAAAGGGACATGGCGCGGCGAGTTACTCGCTCACGCCCCAGCGTTCGGCGATGGCAGCGGCGAGCTGCGGCGGGTCGCCGGCAGCCATGCCGGCCGCGACCACCGCGTTGGCGGCAACCGGGTCGTAGCAGCCCTCACCGGTCTGTCCGGCCACCCAGGCACCGGCCACGGCCAGGCCCAGCACGTCGTCGAGCACGGCCACGTCGCTGCCGCTGAGCATCACCACGGCGCTGTGCACCGCCGGCAGTGCCGACACCTGGACGCCACCGGCATCGGCGACGAAGTACACGCCGCGGTTGCGCACGGCCACGCCGACATCGTCGGGCAGGATGTAGGCATTGCCGGCCTGGACCGGCTGGTCGGATTCGGCCAGCAGCACCGGCAGCGCCGACACGCGCGCCATCTGCTTGACCAGGTTGCCGTAACGGCCCCCGTCCAGGCGCATGTAGACCAGCACCGGCACGGCGAGGCCGGCCGGCAGCGCGGCGAGCAGGCGGCGCAGCGCATCGGGGCCGCCGATGCCGGCCAGCACCAGCAC